>JAOZKQ010000521.1 GCA_029935275.1 Bacteroidales bacterium
GGGCTTTATTTATATAATTATAAAACTTTTCAAAAAATAGGAACCGGGAAAATAAATTCCTTTGTAATGTCACTTGCAGGAATGGCCGGGAATAAATTATTTATTGGTATGGTAAAAGGAATGGGCATACTTGACCTGAAAAAGTTCTATGCCAATAAAGAAGAAGACATCATGCTTTTTGATCATTCAAACGGATTTCTTGGAGAAGAATGCAAACAAAACGGCGTTCTTACCGACTCTAAAGGTTATACCTGGGTCACTACCTCTGACAGGGTAATAAGAATTGATCCGAAGGAGATACGTAAAAACACATTCAAACCCAGGATCTACATGAAATCCGTCAGTGTTTTTTCAAAGCGTGACGGTTTAAATACAAAATTGGCAATAGACACCTCCAATGTTCTCCCCTGGTTTCAAAATGATATCCGTTTCGATTATCATGCCATTTCCCCTACCACACCGGAGGGAGTTCGCTATAAATACCGGTTGGCTGGGTATGACAAGGGCTGGTCGGAACCGACAAAAGAACGTTATGCCACCTACACTAATCTAAAGTATGGAGATTATGAGTTCCAGGTAAAAGCCTGTAATTGTGACCAGGTTTGGTGTAAAAACCCTGCAGTTTTCTCATTCTCTATCAGCCCTGCTTTCTGGCAAACCAAACTTTTTCTTTTCGGGTCAAATGCTATTATTCTGATTTTTATTATTACTGGAATGCTCTATTTCATTAAAAGAAAAAGATTAATAAAAGAAGAAAAAGAAAAAATAGACAAACAATTTACCGAACTCCAGCTAAAAACCATTAAAAACCAGATGGACCCGCATTTTACATTTAATGCCATTACCTCCCTTGGATCCCTCATTTATACCGAGAAAAAAGAAGCTGCCTACGACTTCCTGGTGAATTTTTCCAGACTAATCAGGGCAACTATTGAAAGTTCCGATAAAATTTCCCGTACATTACAAGAAGAACTTGACTTCACCAAAAACTACCTTGACCTGCAACAATTCCGCTTTAAAAATAAACTGGATTATGAAGTCAATGTTGAAGATGGGGTAAACATGGAAATAAAAGTACCAAGGATGCTTATTCATACGCATGCAGAAAATGCCTTGAAACATGGATTAATGCATTTGGATAAAAAAGGCTGGTTGAAAATTAATCTCAAAAAGGAAGAAGACACTTTAATTATTGAAATTAGTGACAATGGAATTGGAAGAAAAAGGGCCAAAGAACTGAACAAAGATTCTACAAAAAAAGGACTGGTGATAACTGATCAGTTTTACACACTGATAAATAAATTTAACAAAGAAAAAATCCGGCAGGAGATCGTTGACCTTTGTGACGGAAGTGGTGACTCAGCAGGAACAAAGATAATAATCTATATTCCAATAAATATCAATTATGAGTTTTAGTAATGGTGCTACATGATTGCTTTTCTTGTACAATACCGAAGTTGAACTTCAGTTTTGTACAAATACATTTAATTTGTTGTAAACAGAGATATTTATAAAAAAAGGGGAAAGTACTAATACAAACAAACTATTTCTAATAAAATTACGTATATTTGAATAGTATTATAATTGACAACCAAACAAATAGGCCTTTTCCAGCAGAGATTATTTGAACCATGGCAAATAGTATAATAAAAACCATTATTGTTGATGATGAGCCCGATGCTATTGATCTTCTAAAAAATCTTTTAAAAGATTTCCCGGAAATTGATGTTGTGACTAGCGCCAATAATGCAATCATGGCTTATAAAGCAATATTGAAACATCAGCCGGACCTTCTTTTCCTGGATATTCAGATGCCTTTGGAGTCAGGTATTGAGCTTTCAGAACGACTAAGTAAACTCTCGGTTCATCCTGCCATTATTTTTGTTACAGCTTATGATAAATATGCCATCTCAGCCATCAAACATGCTGCCCTGGATTATATTTTAAAACCGGTTAGCCGTAGTGAATTAAAAGAGGCCATATTCCGGTTTAAGACTACGAAACAACAGATTAAGCTGGCAGAAAAACTAGATGTGCTGTATGCCCATTTTACCCATCCAACTAAATTAAGGTTTAATACACGCACCGGGTTTTTAATGATCGACCCTGCTGAAATTGTTTATTTTCAGGCTGAAGGGAATTACACTGAGATTTTTACCACACAGGGCCAAAAGGAATTGGTTAGCTCAAACCTGGGCAAGATTGGGAAGACCCTCCCCCCCGAACTTTTTTACAG
>JAOZKQ010000522.1 GCA_029935275.1 Bacteroidales bacterium
ATACGCATGCCATTGTAGCTGCCCAGGCTATGGTAATGGGAAAACATGCCTATGTCCAAAAGCCTCTTACCCATTCAGTATATGAGTCTCGTTTGCTTACAAACCTGGCTGAGAAGTATAAGGTAGCAACTTCAATGGGTAACCAGGGCTCTTCTGGTGAGGGAGTAAACCTTACTACTGAATGGATCGCTAATGGAGAGATTGGAGAAATAACTAAAGTAGAGGCTTTTACTGATCGTCCTATTTGGCCACAAGGATTAAACAAACCACAGGAAGAAATGAAAGTGCCTGATTATCTTGATTGGAATCTTTTTATTGGTCCTGCTGCTCCACGGGCATATAATGAGATTTATCATCCATGGGCATGGCGTGGCTGGTGGGATTTTGGTACAGGCGCACTTGGTGATATGGCATGTCATATTCTTCATCCTGTTTTTGTTGGCCTTGATTTAGGATATCCGACTAAAGCACAGGGTAGTTCCACATTATTACTTACAGACTGTGCCCCAACAGCACAAATGGTGAACTTAACCTTCCCAAAACGTAAAAAGCAAAAGGGAATGAAAATAGATTTACCGGAAGTTGATGTTACATGGTATGATGGAGGTTTACAGCCCAAGAGACCTGATGGATGGCCTGAAGGTAAAAATATGAATAATGGCGGAGGTGGAGTAATATTCCATGGTACAAAAGACAAACTTATTTGTGGATGTTATGGTAAAGATCCCTGGTTACTTTCAGGTCGTGAGGTTAATGCTCCAGAATTCAGGCGCCGTATTGAAACTTCACATGAGCAGGATTGGATAAGAGCATGTAAGGAGAGTCCTGAAAATCGTGTTGAAACCGCATCTCCATTCAAAGAGGCCGGGCCTTTTAATGAAATGGTAGTTATGGGTGTTTTGGCCGTTAGACTACAATCTTTAAATAAAGAGCTTTTGTGGGATGGTGAGAATATGAAATTTACCAACATAAAAGAAGATGAATCCTTCAAAATTGTTGTTGAGGATGGCTATACAATACATGACGGGCATCCAAGTTTCAAAAAGAAATGGACGGAAGAGATCAATGCAGGAGAGTTTGCCGCTGAACTTATCAAGCATAATTACAGGGATGGATGGTCCTTGCCGGAGATGCCAAAATAGTTAATTGTATTCTGTTAATTTATAATACTTCTTACGAATGAAAACAAGAACTTTAATAATAATTTTTAGTTTAGTCGTACTTCCCCTTATGCAGGGGTGTAAATCAACTTCAAAAGTAGCCGGTAAAAAAGAAGCTCCTTTGAATACCCTTACAAAGGCTGAAAAAGATGATGGCTGGGTTTTACTTTTTGATGGAAAAACATCAGATGGTTGGAGAGGCTATAAAAAGGATCATTTCCCTAATGGATGGCAGGTTGTTGATGGGACTATAAATTGTATCGGATCTGGTCGTGGAGAGGCTGGAAGTAAAGAGGGTGGTGATATTATTTATGATAAGGAATTTCAGAACTTTAACCTGTCCCTTGAATGGAAGATCTCTGAGGGAGGAAATTCCGGAATATTCTATCTTGGTGCTGAGGAACTTGAAACTATCTGGAGAACTGCTCCTGAAATGCAGGTTCTTGATAATGATAAACATCCTGATGCAAAACTGGGTAAAGATGGAAACCGTATGGCTGGATCTTTGTATGATCTGATACCTGCTAAACCGCAAAATGCTAAACCGGCTGGTGAATGGAACCAGATAGAACTTATTGTTTATAAAGGAACGGTGGTGCATAAGATGAATGGAGAGACTGTTCTGGAATACCATCTCTGGACTCCTGAATGGAATGAGCTGGTTGCAGGGAGTAAGTTTCCTGGATTAAATCCCGATTGGGCTGATGTTCCTTCCAAAGGCTATATTGGCCTTCAGGACCATGGTGATGATGTTTGGTACAGGAATATTAAAATCAAAGAGCTTTAAGGCATTTGGCTTGATAATAAAAAGATTCATGTTTGTATAAGCATGAATCTTTTTATATTTAGTACTTGTCTAAAAACTCGGTGTCTGGTTCAGAAAGTTTGCTATCAAGGTGTTACACTGAGTACACCGAAGTGCTTGTGAAGTCAAAAAAAGCGGAGTTTACTGGTGTAATCGAGCATTTTTTGACAAACGTAACGAAGATAGCGGATTTTATGGACAGACACTTTTTAGGAATAAAAACGAGTGGTGGGGTAGGCCAGATCAATGGTGGGTTCTGTCTCGAATT
>JAOZKQ010000098.1 GCA_029935275.1 Bacteroidales bacterium
CAATCTGAGCCAGAGTACGGTTTTTGCTATAATCCTTATATCCTTTTACCATATCTGCATAAGGATTATAGTAATTGCCATCTCCGTAATTACCAAATAAAATATGCTTTGTATATTGGTGGGCATCATCCGGCTCATAATAGGATTTGAACAATACGGGGTTGGTGCGCATCACTTTCCGATACATTGCCGAACCTCCATCAATTGGGCCTGTGTAGTCGTCAAAAGTGGTATTAAAGATAATCTTTGCCTGAGTGGTTTTTGTTAAGTTCAAATTGATATTAGCCCTTAGATTATATTGCTTGAGATCAATATTGTTATTGAAATTATTCTTTTTATCGACTCTTAGAACACCATTGTCTTTATTCATGGTGGCAGCAAGATAATAGCGTGCCACTTTACCACCTCCGTTAATGCTGAAATTTAAACGCTGGTTGATGGCTTGAGCTTTAAACATTTCGTCATACCAATCAGTAGTAGGATAAAGGACTGGATTTTCACCGGTAATTGTTTTATCTATTTTTTCAAGGGAATAGGGTAGCAATCCTAAAGGGTCCCTGGTTTTTACCGCTTCGTTATGCATCAACATATAGGTAATCGGATCGGCAAGCTCAATATTATTTGTGGGTCTTGATACAGAAGTTTCATATCTTATGGAAACCCTGGCCTTACCTTCCCTTCCTTCTTTAGTGGTAACATAGATTACCCCGTTGGCACCTCTAGCTCCATACAAAGCAGTAGCTGTAGCATCTTTCATAATAGAGAAAGTGGCAATATCATCAGGCTGCATACGGGCAAGATCCCCGGCTGTAAGCTCTACACCATCAATTAAAATAAGAGGATCTTTTTTATAGCCGAAGGTAGTAACACCACGGACAAAGAATTGTGCATTGTCCTGACCGGGTTCCCCACTTCGCTGATATGAAATAATTCCTGACATTCTACCTGCCAGAGAAGTGGTAAGGTTACTTGAAGGTACTTTAAGATCTGAAACCTTCACAGTAGTAATAGAAGCAATTACACTTTCTTTCTTCTGTTTGGCAAAGGCAACTACTGTAACATCTTCAAGTTCCTCAGACTTTTGGGGAAGTACAATATTGAAAAGAAGTCTGGCTCCAACCGGAACTTCTTTGGTTTCCATACCAATAAAAGAAACTACCATTACATCGGTTGAGCTCACATCAATGGTGAAATACCCATTAGGGTCAGTAATTACTCCACGGGTAGTACCCTTAATAGTAACTGTGGCTCCAGGGAGAGGATCTCCTCCCTCATCTGCTACTGTACCTGTAATTTTTTTCTGATCCTGTACTGCAGCTTCTTTTTTATTCTTTCCCTTTATGGCTTCAGGCTTATTAATCTCCACTGCCAATAAAGTACTTTCCGAAAGAAAACTAAAGAGGAAGATTGCCAAAAACGAAATTTTCAGCAAAGACTCTAATTTTAAAAATTTAATAATTTTTTTTAAGTAAAGATTCTTTCTCATAAAATTAAGTTTGTAAAGGTTTGAAATTTAGGTTAACAATCATAATAAAATGAATATTTCAAATTTACAATAGATATAAATATACTGCAACGTTTTAGTATGTAATAGAAGTAAAGATATTCTATCATAAACTGTATTTATCAGATAAATAGGAAGTTAGTGGTATTGCCTGGATGTAATTTATAAGTATTTTAAATTGTTAATTGTTAGTTGTGTCCTGTAATATTAAGTATTATAGGCAGTTGTGAGAAATAAAATAATTTTTATACTTTACTATTTAGAAAATTTTCATTTTCAAGAGTAATATAAATAATTAGTCTAAATAAGCGTATAAAGTACACTAAATCAGTACAATATATCATAATAACTTATAGAGAAGATAAGATTACTTCCGGGTTTCATTTTTCTAATATTTGAATAGCCGGTTTAAACCTTGATAAAAATGATAATTTTGCATTGGAATTTGTAATTAAACTAAAGAATCTTTTCTTTTGGCTATTTTGATATTTGTAATAGCTGATAGGGATTAATAATGTTTTGAACAGTTACAAATGATGAAACGAATATGTAAAAAATCATCATTTATTGCACATGAGGGAATGATTATTTTTTATATGAGAGTTCCATGTGACCAATGAAATATATAATTAGAAACACATGAAATTTTACATAAAATATATACCAGTCTTTTTAATCTTTTTTCTAAGTTTAAAGTTAAGTGCACAGTTTAATATTCCTGTTTCTCGTGAAGACTGGAAAATTATTTATGTGGATAGTGAGGAAACTTCATTAGGCAGGTATGCTACAAATGTTTTCGATGATGATATTAGTACAATATGGCATACTCAATGGGTAGCCGCTGATCCGGATTATCCGCATGAGTTGCAAATTGATTTGGGGGATGTTTACCATCTAACGGGTTTCAGGTACCTGCCCAGGCAGGATGGAGGGGCAAATGGAACAATTGTGGAGTATGATTTTTATATCAGTTTGGACGGTTCTAACTGGGTAAAAGTTATATCAAATGGAACCTGGGCATCTAATACAAGTGAAAAAGAGTCCTTGTTTAACCCAATTGATGGGCGGTATATCCGTTTTGTAGGATTAGAGGAAATCAACAGGAATGCCTGGGCAAGTTGCGCTGAACTGAATGTATTGCATGTATATACCGGTGTTGCATTTGTGGCAGATAAGAAGCAGGTAAGTGTTGGCGAAACGGTAAATTTTACTGATTTGTCAGGAAATTCGCCCACTGCCTGGGAATGGATTTTTGAAGGTGGTACTCCTTCTACATCTATTGAGCAGAACCCTTCAGTTGTTTTCAATGATTTTGGAAAATTTACGGTAACTTTAATTACAACTTCTGAGTCAGGAAAGGATACATTAATAAAACCTGATTATATCTCAATTGATTACTGTAGCCCACAGCTTGAAAGTAATGATATTTATATTGATACTGTTTGGCTTGGAAACATTTTTAACATTACAGGTCCGGATCAGGGACTGGCAGATTACACTCATTTATCTACTGAAGTATATCGGGGAGCTTCTTACCCTATTTATGTGCATTATAATAATCCCTGGAATGCCATTGATACTTCCGGTTGCTGGATCGACTGGAATAAGGATGGTGCCTTTGATGAAGAAACTGAGTTTACGCTACTTACCGGACACCACAGTGTTAAAGGAGTGATTACTGTTCCGGTGGATGCGGTATTAGATACACTCAGAATGAGAATACTTGCCAGGTACTGGAGATGGCCGCCTGATCCGTGTGAAGATGTGGAGAATGGGGAGATAGAGGACTATAGTATTGTTGTTTTGCCATTCTCTACGGAAGTTCCGGTAGCCGATTTTGAAGCAGATAAAACAATTATTTGTGCCGGGGAAACCGTTTATTTCAGGGATCTTTCAATGAATACTCCAAATGCCTGGTTATGGGAATTTGAGGGAGGTGACCCTGATACCGCTAATTTTCAAACACAAGCTGTTCGATACCCTGTAGCAGGCAGCTATAAGGTGAGCCTTAGTGTGTCGCAAGCCAGCGGGTCTGATACAAAAATGTTGGATGACTATATTACAGTATTTGGTGATACGAGTATAAGCAGGTATGGAGGTGTTCTTACCGCCAATGCCACCGATGCTACTTACCAGTGGATAAATTGTGTGGATAGTATAGATATCCAGGCTGCCACAGGCCGGACTTTTGAGCCTCTTGAAAATGGTAGTTATGCTGTCAGAATTGTACAGAATGGCTGTGAAGCGACTTCATCCTGTCAGCTTGTGAATAATGTAGATATTTCTGAATTGTCAGGAAAACCAGGCATAGCTATTTATCCTAATCCAAATAAGGGGGATTTTAAGTTAGAATTGTTTTTGGATAAACCGGTTGGAATTAAAATTTATAATGCTACCGGAACATTAATCTATAGTAATTCTAAAGCCATAGGTTCTGAAATGATCAGGATAGATTCTAAAGGGATTTACTACCTGAAAATTGATACAGGGAAGGAGATTCTTGTCAGGAAGGTGGTGGTGAATTAGATTACAATTAAGATGGTTATTAGCTTCGCTGTTATACGGTGGTTATTGGATTGCTTTGCAACGTCAATTAGCAGTGCTGTTATTCGATGGTTATTAGATTGCTTCGCAATTGTTATTATTTGCACTGGTATTATGATTATTGCAGCTCAATAATAAAAAGAGTTAGATCCTACTGAATAAAACCGAATTTCAATTAATAACTATTGAATTACAATGCCAGTAGAGCACATAATACGGATCAATTTATAAAGTTGGGGGAATTAAATTTTAATCTATTATAAATGCTTAGGATAAGGGTGTAGCATGTTTATTTTGTAGCAATGAATATCTTGACAAAGAATTTATATATGATCAGATAAATTGGATGAAGACCAAAACAAGTAATTTTGCTGCCTTTCCCACCGAGAAAACCAAGCCAGCGGCAGAGTCGCGTAATATTTGTAGATAAAATTACTCGTTTTATTAAAAGGTGCAGCGCACAGTAATATTCCCTTTATTATCTTAGGCTTAAGCATTGTTATTCACTCCTTATTTCATTCCGGCGCTGCTTAAGTTTAGCTTTTCTGTCTGGCATTCCATTGCGCCGGTACTTTTCTTTTACTTTTTTCCCCGGGGTTTCACCCCGGGTTTAGGTATTGAAGCCTTTCAGGCTAAAAAATGCAAAACTTTATGTGCATATTTTAATAATGGTACAACAACAATTCAGGTTTTTCTCCCTAAGAATTTCAATTGATCCCATAATACTAAAAACTAAAAGCTTCATTTTCCCAACTTCCGTCTCCCGACTTCGGACTTCGGACTTCGGACTTCCGTCTTCGCTACTTCTTAATAAACTTCAATGTGCTGCCGGGGTTTTGATTTTTATCCAATATTTTAAGGATATAAATTCCGGAAGGTATTTCTTCCAGCTTAAGTGTAGTTTCCTGATCTGATAATTTACCTGATTTGATAAGGCGTCCCATCATATTAAATATCTCATAATACTCAGTATCAAAGTTTCTTTTTCTTATGATTAGATAATCATTTGCAGGATTTGGGTAAAGCAGGTAGGTGTTTTTTCTTGTTGTATTTGCATTTTCTGTTACAAGAGGAGGGAAGTAATCATCCAGAAATATAAGACGTTCTGTTAACCAGGTATTCAGGTAGAACATGTTTTGCAGGTCCAGGCTGTTATCCCCCCATTTTATCTTTTCCCTGTTATATACCCCATTTATGTGAAGTAGATTATATTTTTCTTCAAACATAGCCATCAAACGGAGCTTGTCAAATTCATTCTCCCTAAGTGTATTCCATCGATCCCGGAGCATTATGTTAAAGAAATCATTATCAAGGTTCATTAAACGGTCAAACATTCCATTTGAGAAAATATCATCTGTAATGTTTACCCGGCTGCCATTCCATAACATGCCCCAGGTCCCATCGAGATCCCATGGAATATTAATAAAGGGCTCATCATCATCGTATCTGGAAAGATAAATATTTTTACCCCTGTTATCAGTACCTCTGAAAATATTGAGAAAGAGAAAATAGTCAACTGCATTTTCAATATTAAAAAGAGATAGTATGTCTCTTAAAAATTCATCATCACTTCCATTTACTACCAGATTTACCAGCTTATGCAATTCTGTCCAATCGGTGATTTCTTCATTTTTTGGATATTTCATTTCGAAGCCGCTCCAAATACGATTTGCATTGTTGAAAGCAGGCGCAGCATCATAAGTTACAGCATCTCCCCAATAAATTGCCTTTGATAATTGTCCTCTGATCCTGGAGTTGTCTTCAATGAATTTTTTTAGCTTCAACTGCTTTCTATCCACTTGTTCTGTTAGTAAATAAATACCTTTATATTCCTCATTTAAAAATAGTTCGGCATATCTGGTGTGGATTCCTGGTACCGCTTTAGGTTCTTTTTCCTGATAATATAGTGTGTGGATTTTTAACCATAATTCATGTGAAACAGCATTTCTTAGACGCATGGGTTCGTTCCACATGGCAATTAACAACCAGTCATCATCATTTCGCATGGATAGCAGCGATTTGTTTAATGTATCCAGTCCTGATTCGTCTTTCCATAATTCCAGATCATATGATTTTTTTGGGTAGCCCTGTGAAATACCTCCCCTTCTTTCAATTCCCATAAAAGAGGTAAATGTTTCGGTGGAATCTGAAATTATGAATGTTGCCGGTACTTTTGGTTCATCGCCAATATAATAATCTGTTTGAACCTGGATCAAAGGTAATTCCGTAAAGAATAAATCATAGCTTTCATTATCTGTAGTAACAAGGTAGGAGCCACCAGTTTTTAAACCTGAGGGTATAGTCCTGAATGCATATATACTACCAGCCTCAAATTGAATATACAGGGAAGTATAGTTGGAAAGGTCCGTGTATGCCTTAATATCAGTATTGCTTACAATCATCTTCAGGCCCCGGTCTATCTGGTACTCACCATATGCCACCCTGATAGTATCATTCTGACTATCCCTTGCGGAAAGCATGAGACCCGTAAGAAGCAACAAGCTAAGTGAAATAAGTATTTTGCCAGATGTATTCAAAGTTTAAATTCTTTATATTTTAAATTTAAAGTTATACCTGAACCGAAATAAAATGGCAGAAAAGGTATTCAGGTATAATTCCCTGTCATACATAACACCTATCGTTAAGGATTGTTTTTTAGCAGTTGGGAATTTTAATTCTGCCCCAATTCGGTATTCATCGATAAGCCTTTGTCGAAAATCCTGTATGGGAAAGAAGAGTTCAGTGAACAGACCGGGAGTAATTTTATTGTTTTTAATGTTATAAGTGACCTCAAATTTATTTCTGATATGATGAGATGGTATCTTATCCCATTCACTATTAATATAATCTTTAGTCATCCGCTGATACCTGAGGCGGTCTTTAAATTTAAACCGCTTTACCGGGTAATCAAAGTTTATATCTGCAAATATTTTGTTACGGGAATAAAAATATCTGTTTTTTTCTTTTCTCCAGGCAAAACGGTAGCTGGCCGCAATGTCAAAATGTTTATTTAACTTGTAGGCTAGCTGAAATTGGAGAAGGTTTTTATATAAATTTATATCATTGTTTAATATACGAGTTTCACCAGAAACATTAAAACTGAATTTATGAGGTAAGTTGAAATCCAGTTTTACTCTAAACCACTCTCCTGATACCTGTCCATGCGTTTTTACTTCGCTGGAAATAATGCAGAGAAAAAATAAAAAGTAAAAGTAAAATTTCTTTGTCATCCCTTAATGATTAATCATCATCACTGATATCGGAAAAATCTGTAAGTGCATCATCATCCGCGGCATTCACAATATCATCTTTTGCATAGTAATACACTCTTATGTTTGCTGTATCCCTAAGGAAATTGATTTTTCCTATTTCAAGTTTATTTATTTTACTGATACCGGTTCGTTCCTGTAGGTCCAAAATAAGTTTTTCC
>JAOZKQ010000099.1 GCA_029935275.1 Bacteroidales bacterium
CTCCCTGAATATTGTAGGTATAGGTATATCTGGCTGCATAAATCCATCCTTGTTGTCCCCATACCTGATAGATTTTTTCTTTTAGGCTGGAAACATTATTATAGGTATATTGAATAATTGAATTATTATCCCATTTTGTACTATCCGCATCCCATACTTCTCCTGTTTCAGTTGTTAATCGGTTTTGTGCATCATAAGAGTATATTATTTTATTAGAATTGATCCAGGTCATGGAATCAGTGTGGTAATTTTGCCGTAACAGTCCAATCCTGTTAGCATTTTCATAAGTGAACATAAAGCGGTAATTACTTTTCCATGAAAGACTATCAGTCCTCCATGTTTCCTTAAGGTAATATGTCCAGTTACCTTCATTATCAAAGCTATAAGAATATTTTAATGTATCATTCCAAATTTGGGCTTCGACATTCCAGTAAGCATTTATATAATGTTTTAGATTATTAACCGAGTCATAGGTGTATGTATTTTTTGCCCTGTTTACCCAGTATTCATTTTCAGCATCCCGGACTTGAGTAATTTCCTCTTTTTTATTTCCCTGGAAATTGTAGGAAGTCTCAACTCTTGATATTTCTTTCCAATATTCATCTGATGATACCCAGATACGTGATAGTCTTTCAATGGGAAGGTTTTCAGTATTGTATTTATACAGGCCACTCTGAGTCTGTTGCCATACTTCAGTATTTTTATTCCATTCAAATAAATAAATGGAATCCAGAAGACTGGTACCCGATAGGGATTTAAGCTTATAAGTATAATTTTCAGGTAATGCAAGGCTGTCTCTGTGCCAGACTGATTTTGGGTTCAGATTTGATAGGTCCTGGGCATTTGCTTCACAAAAAATAAGGAAAAGCCAAATGCCGGGTAAAAATGGGTTTTTAATAATAGACCTTATAAAAGAATTCAATCTCATCTGAAATGAATCTGCTGTTTATAAAATTGAGATGATAAATGCTCTTTTATGCATTTACGAAGCTTCATTAAGAATGTTTCCTGAAAAGTTATGGAATAATTCTTGTTCACCCCTGACAAAATTACTCCAGTAAGTCTGTTTTTATGGAAATATTTCAATTCTGTAATTTCTTAGTTCTTTTGATAGTGCTTTACCATTACCGATGCATTGATCAAGGGCATTCCAGAAATTTAATGAATGGTTTTTATGAACTGTATGAGTAAGCTCATGAACCAGGATATAATCAAGGAGGTGCTGTGGAAGCCTCATTACATTAATGTTTATGTTGATATTGTTTGAGGATGAGCAACTGCCCCATAATGTTTTCTGGTTTTTCAAGCTTAGTTTCCGGTAAGTAAAACCATATTTTAGAGCCAGTTGCTTTAAATGTTCCGGGATGTACTCCAATGCTTCCATTCTTAAAGTTTTTTGAATCCCGTACTTTATAGCTTCCTGTACTTTAGGATGATCCACCTTTAGCTGAGAAGGATAATTAATCCGGATTAATTTGCTGTTAATGTGAATACCTATATTTTTTCTTTCTTCATCCCGGATTTCCAGGCGATGCCATTTTGTTCGGAATTCAGTTTGTTCATTGAAAATTTGTGATGATTTTTCAATTTTAGCAGCTTTTTCAAGATGCTTTCTTATCCATTCTTTCTTCTCAACGGCAAACTTTCTTCCAATAGCAAAGGGAATCCTTGCCGGAATAATTACCTGCACTTCATGCCTTGATTTTATGCGGATAATTACCCGTTTTGCTTTATTGCTTTTTTGAATAAGTACGGGGCCAATCCCTTCCAGAAAAAACTGACTCATAAAAAATAAATAAAAAATTCAGCGGGGAAATTATAAAAGACTTTTCAATAAAAGTTATTTATTCTTTTTTTTTATATAAAAAATTAAAATTGTACATTTGAAGGCCGATTTAATCTCCCCTAACCCCCCAACAAGAAGATCGGCTCTTTACACTGGCTGAAAGTTGGCTGGTGTTGGTATATTGAATAATAAATTCAGTAAGACTTTGTAACAAATTTATACTAATCAAAATAATAATAGGTCGAAGTATTTTTAATATATTTCAATTTATTAATTTAGGTTGATCAAAATAATATAAAAAACACAAATGAAAAGTAAACAATTAATTTTAAGTGCATTTTTTATTTTTTCTTCTATAACTACAGCATTTAATCAGGAAAATAAAATCTGGACAATTGCGGAGTGTGTGGATTATGCATATGAAAACAACATACAGATTAAGCAACAGGTGTTGAATACGAAATTTAATGAGAATACGGTTAAACAATCCAAAATACAGATAGCTCCAAACCTGAATGCAAATACGTCTTATATGTACGCTACCGGAAGGGTTCTTGACCAATCTACTTATCTCTATAAGAACCAGGACCAGAATTCCCAAAATATTGGAATAAGCTCAGGGATGACGCTGTTTAATGGCTTGCAGCAGTCCAATACCATTAAAAAGAACAAATATGCCTTAATGGCCAGTGTTGAAGACGTGGAAAGGTTGAAAAATGACATTGCTGTTAATATTGCACTGGCCTATTTACAGATATTGCTTAATAAAGAGCTTCTTCAGGTTGCAGAAAGTCAACTGGAAGTTTCTAATTTACAGGTTGAAAGGACAAAATCATTTGTTGATGTTGGGAATCTGCCTGAAGGGAACCTTCTGGAAATAAAAGCACAGGTATCAAGGGAAGAAATGCAGGTAATTGAAGCTTCTAACCGTTTAGATATTTCCTACTTAAACCTAACCCAATTGCTTGATCTTGATTCAGTAGGTAATTTTGAGATTGAAACGCCTGATCTGGCTGATTTATTAGATACAAATTATATTGTGCCACCTATTGAAATTATTTATAGTGATGCCCAGAATTTCCGGCCAGAAATCAGAGGGGCCAAGTATCGACTGGAAAGTTCTGAAATGTCATTAAAGGTTGCCAAGGGTGCCCACTCTCCCCGCTTAACCATGAGTGGTAATTACAATACTTTATTTTCTGATACCAGGAGAAAGATATCTTTAGATCCAAGTGGGGGTATAATTGAAGAAGATTATCCATATTGGAATCAGTTACAGGATAACAGAAACTGGGGCATTGGGCTGGGCTTAGCCATACCAATTTTTAACGGTTGGATGGTAAATGCCAATGTGAAAAATGCGAAACTGAATATTGAGAATTATCAGCTGGAGCTTAAGAATACAAGAAATATCCTGTATAAAGAGATACAGCAGGCATACGCGGATGCTACTGCAGCTATGAAAAAATATAAAGCAAGTCAAAATGCTGTTATTTCTATGAATGAAGCATTCCGATATACAGAACAAAAATACAATGTTGGTATGGTAAATTCAGTTGATTATAATACTTCAAAAAATACACTTACACAGGCTCAGTCAGAATTGCTGCAATCGAAATACACATATATATTTCTCATTAATGTACTCGAATTTTATCGGGGGAATCCCATTTTATTATAATAATTATTAGCTAAAAAAATGAATACAGGTAAAACACTTAAGATTGTTCTAGTTCTTGCGGTAGTTCTTATCGCCCTTGCTTTTGTAGGTAAAAGAAAAGGTTGGTTTGGGAAAGCGGAAACTGTAAAAGTTTCTGTGGAGCAGGCAAAAAACAGAACCATTGTCGAAACCATTAACGGGAATGGTAAAATTCACCCCGAAAAAGAAGTTAAAATTACTCCTGATGTGTCAGGAGAAGTTGTGGGTTTGTATGTTAAAGAAGGAGAAAGTGTTACTCAGGGTACACTTTTGGCAAAGATAAGGCCCGATACTTATATTTCAATAAAGGCACGGTCTGAGGCCGCTTTAAACTCGACAAAAGCCCGGCAAACTCAAGCAGAGGCAAATTTAACACAGGCAAGGCTCTCTTTTAATAGAAGTAAGACGCTTTGGGAACAGAAAACAATCTCCCAGTCAGATTACGAGCAGGCGGAAGCTACCTATAAAATGGCAGCAGCTGATGTTGCTTCAGCAAAAGCTTCAGTTAGAAGTGCAGAAGCATCATTAAATGAGGCTGATGAGAACCTTATTAAAACTACTCTGTATGCTCCCATTGATGGTACTATTTATGGTCTGAGTATTGAGCAGGGTGAGCGTGTAGTGGGTACTGCAATGATGTCTGGTACTGAGATGATGAGGATTGCTAACTTAAGCATTATGGAGGTGGTAGTTGAAATAAACGAAAATGATGTTGTGCGGGTAAGTTATGGAGATACTGCCCTGGTTGAGGTAGATGCATATATGGACCATAAATTTAAAGGTGTTGTTACTGAAATTGCTAATTCGGCTTCAACCAGTGGAGTTTCAGTGGATCAGGTTACCAGTTTTAATGTGAAAATTCTGCTTTTACGGGAATCTTATCTTGTCCTGGTCAGTGAAGCAAGTCCAAGTCCATTCAGACCGGGGATGTCAGCTACTGTAGATATCCAGACTGAATCAAAATTTGGGATTTTATCTATTCCTATTCAAGCTGTTACTACCCGTACTGATACTTTAGGAAATGAAAATGAGGATGAAGATATTATTTCTAATTCAGACGATGAAGAAAAAGTAGTGGTCTTTGTTTTGAATGAAGATGAAACAATGTCTTTGCGACGAGAAGTAAAAACAGGAATACAGGATAATAATTATATTGAGCTTATAGAGGGTATTGATGATGAGGATAAGGTAATTGTAGCCCCCTATAGTGCAGTATCAAAAAAATTGAGTGATAGTACCCTGGTTGAGGTGGTTTCTAAAAAAGATCTCTTCAATAAAAAGAAGAAAAAGAAATAAGACAGGCTTTTTTCGGATTTAAGAATTCTGATTAATTAAAGGTCCCCTAAACTACCGGTATCTATCGAAACTTCAAAGATCAATTTTTAGAGCTTATCTGTACAGAATGGCACATATTTTACACATCGAAACGGCCTCGGTTACCTGCTCTGTAGCAATTTCAAGTAATGAAAAGCTCCTTGCAATACGTGAGAGCTATGTAGATAAGTCACATGCAGCCCTTGTGACTGTTTTTATTCAGGAATTATTTGAGGAGACCGGACTAAAACCTTCTGATCTTGATGCTATTTCTGTGAGTATGGGGCCTGGTTCTTATACCGGTTTAAGGATAGGTGTTTCAACTGCAAAAGGACTGGCCTACGGGCTTGCAAAGCCATTGATTGCAGTTAATACACTAAAAGCTATGGCATGGGGTTTGGTAAACTCCCCGGAGTTAGATCATATTGATTTAGTGAATGACTTTTATCTTTCTCCAATGATAGATGCCCGCCGTATGGAAGTTTATACTTCTCTTTTTGATAAAGAATTAAGAAGCATAAAAGAAATATCTGCAGAGATCATCGATGAGAAGTCTTTTCAGGCATTTATGGATAAGAAACCCGTTTTCTTTTTTGGAAATGGGGCTGAAAAGTGTGAAGCTATTATTCAGCATAAAAATGCCATGTTCATTCCCGGCTTTCATAACTCCTCTAAATATATGGTTTCCCTTGCCTATGAGTCGTACCGGTTAAAAAAGTTTGAGGATGTTGCTTATTTTGAACCTTTCTATCTCAAAGATTTTATTGCTACTAGCCCTAAAAATAAAATTCTGGGCACCTTCTTTTCGGGCAAATAAAAATTGTTTATTATATTGCCTCCCTGTTTTCATTTGATTTTTAAAAATTGATACACCATTGAAAGTATCTGGATATATATTGCTAATCTTTTTTCTTTCTTTACCGGGGTTTGGTCAGGCCAATAAGAGAAAAGTGCCGGCCTATGTTGGTGAGGAGCTGGAGTATATAATTGCTTATGGATTTGTGAACTCTGGTGCTGCGAAAATAGTTTTTGATTATGATTCAATTAGTGGAAATTATCATATAAAGTCAGCTGCACGAACCATTGGCCTTGCTAATATTATTTACAGAATCCTGGATATTTATGAATGCTATATGGATACACTTAACGGTTTGCCGGTAAAGGCGATAAGAAATATAAGGGAAGGAAATTACCGTAATTATAATGAGGTAACATTTGATCATTCTACCCGTCAGGATTCCTGTATCATACATAGTCAGAGGTCAGGAACCAAAGCTGTTGATAAGGATATACTGGATATCTTATCAGGTTTCTATGAGCTAAGAAAAAACTACATCACACCTGATCTGAAAGTGGGGGATCTGATCATCATCAGGACCTACTTTACTGATGAAATATGGGATCTGAAAGTACGCTATATGGGAAAGGAGACCATTAGAACCAAATATGGGAAGGTGAAATGCCTGAAGTTTAATCCGGTTACAGAGGTTGGCCGGGCATTTAAAACGGAGGAGGATATGACAGTATGGTTTTCGGATGATAAAAATAATATTCCGGTAAAGATGAGGGTTGAGTTACGGGTAGGTTCATTTAAGGCCACCCTTTCAGGTTACAAAGGCCTCAAATATGATTTTTCAAGCCTGAAATCAAAAAATTAGAACAGAAAATATGTTTTAAAAATGGTTATTGATAAGATTCAGTTACTTTTGTATGGATAAAGAATTGAAAATATAAATGATTTAATATGGCTTCAACAGGTGATTTCAGGAATGGACTATGCTTGATCTTTAATAATGATCTTTATACCATTGTTCAGTTTCAGCACGTAAAGCCGGGTAAGGGTCCCGCCTTTGTGAGAACAAAGATGAAAAATTTAAAAACGGGAAAAGTAATTGACAATACATTTTCATCCGGTCATAAAATTACTACGGCCAGGATTGAGAGGAGACCTTATCAGTTTTTATATAAGGATGATATGGGATACCATTTTATGCATACTGAGACTTATGAGCAAATTTCATTGCAGGAGGAAATGATCCCATCTAAGGATCTAATAAAGGATGGGCAGGAAGTGGAAATTGTTTATCACGCTGAAGAAGAAACTGCACTGACCTGTGATCTTCCGCCTTTTGTAGTATTGGAAGTTACTTATACTGAGCCCGGGGTGCGGGGCGATACTTCTTCTAGCACTGCAATGAAGCCTGCAGAACTTGAAACCGGTGCCAAAATAAATGTTCCTTTATTTGTGAATACAGGAGATAAGATAAAGATTGATACACGTGATCGCTCTTATTCAGAAAGAGTAAAAGCATAGGAAACTCTCTTATAAAAACCCGGAATGGCTAGAAGATCTTCCATGGATAGAGCTGAACGGCAAAAGTTTAAACTTAATGCCCTGCTGAGTATTACTCAGGCCATTAATGATAATCTTCCTCCGGAAGATTTGCTTCATAAGGCTGAGGAGGTGTTGAGGGGAGATGAGTTGAATATAGGGAAGGTCGCAATTATTATGAATAATGGGGGATGGGAGTGGATTCTGGAGTCCGGATGCCACCCGGAAGCCTGCAGAAGAATCTCATTGGAGGATGTTCTCTTTCCGGTTAAGGAAATTACTTCTGTTTCTTCCTCTGAAGATAAAAATCTAAAAGATTTTGATACCATTATTCCCATTTATAA
>JAOZKQ010000523.1 GCA_029935275.1 Bacteroidales bacterium
TCAGGATTTCAGCAGCTTTCTTTACCCGCAATACCTCAGAGTAAAAATAGCTATATCCAATACTAAGATTATCACTGGCATTCAAACTACTAAACAAACTGCTAAAAGTAGTCAGCTTCATTACGGATGCAGGAACACCCATTCCTAAATGAGACAAAAATACAGCAACTGCCAGGGCTTTCAGAAAAGTAGTTTTACCAGCCATATTTGGCCCGGTAAGGAACAGAAAATTCATTCCCGGATGGAACATTAGGGTATTGCTTATGGGATCTTTCAGGAACAAATGATAAACATCCTTTGCTTCAAGCATAGCATCTTCAGAATCCACGAATTCAGGAAATACAAATTTCAAGTCGCTGGTAGCATCAGCCCGTGAAACCAGCGTATCCATCTCATAGATAAAATTAATCAGATGAAGCATTTCCTTTTTATGGCTTTCCCTAAAAACCTTATCGTAAAAGTAAAGATCAGCCAGAGAAAAGGAATGTTTCCTGCCCCTGGCAAGTAGTTGTTGAAAAGGAACCGCCTGGAAAATAAGATTAAGCTCCCCAAACAGACTTTTCAAGTATGCAGGAAGCTGTTTTGTCTGTAGTAAAGCATATAGCTCGTATATAAGTTGAACAAGATGAATAGCATTACCTGTACCATGGCGTATGGTTTTTTTAAAATTTTTGGACCTGATCTGGTAAACAATCCCTTCCAGCCACATCCCTATTTTATTATTACTCACTACCGGATCAACTTTTGAATAATAATATTGCTCCACCCTGTCCATAATCTTAACAAACCCAGACAAATCAAAATCCTCCCTGTTCAAAAGAATATATTTAATCAGCTCCTGAACCTCTTCAATATCCTGCTTCTCTTTTAATGGATGCTTGAACTTGCTTTTCAACATATCTTTCCCGCCGGCAGTAAGTGTGCGGTCAACTACCTCAAAAACACTCATACCAATACCTTCAGGACGAAGAAGTTCCAGTTCTGAGAGGGTCTGGTAATCAATTGTCATAAATTTATTTTCACTCATTTTACAATTTTAGATATCTTAGTTATTTAATCATTTAAGCATTCATGCAATTAATCATTTAAGCATTTAAGCATTTAAGCATTCCATTTACGGTTAACCTTAACCCGGATTACCACGGACTATTTTGTCTTTATGCTGATATAAAACGGCAGATACAACTCCCCTTTATGCTGAAACCATGCATCTAAGTTAAAATCTCCTTCCACCAGCCGGACATTCTCCATTTTAATCATCTTATCCGGAACATCAGCAAAATTCAGTGTTCGTTGCACAGGACCCACTTTAAAAAGCAATTGTCCCTCACCTGGTAATTCATTACGAAAAAATAACTCGACATCATACATACTGCTTTTTGTAACGCTAACCGTCCAGAATGCATAAAGTTTATCCTGTGCCCATATTCCCGGAGGGCCTTTTGCATCATTCCTGTTCAGGATAACCGGGTTTTCAAATTCCGTTCCTATCTGTGCCCGCCTTGGGTCCAGGTTCGGCGATTCAATTAGCTTATTATAAAATTTATCAAAATCTGCTTTTAGCTCATACACCTTAGTAGGATTCTCATCTGAAAGATCAAGCAGCTCATAAGGATCATCCTCTACATTAAAAAGCTCAAAGCCAGGTTGGTTATAAGGACTATGGCCCACAAGTTTATACATTCCTTTACTAACTGAAACATTCCGGTAGGGCTCAGGCATACCTCTCTGCCAGGTAAAGAACAAAGACCTGTCCTGCCAGTCAACATTCTCGCCCCTGATCACAGGCCACAAGTCCCTGCCATTGATTTGGAGATTCTCCGGAAGTGAAACATTGCAATAATCCAAAATAGTGGGTAACAGATCAATATGAGCGGCTTTAAAATCCAGTATCCTATGCTCATCTTCGCCTGGAATATCAATAAGCAGAGGAACCCTGATCCCCCCTTCATAAACCATCCCTTTCCTACCCCTTAAACCAGCGGTATAACGAATTTGTTGTGGTCCATTGTCAGTAAGAAAAATAATAAGGGTATTTTCACGAAGCTGAAGCTTATCTAATTCCTCAAATAATTTCCCGATATTATCATCAATATTGTTGACCATGGCGTACACCCTACGGGCTGACTCACAATTCTTTTCATTCATCCCTTTTACCGGAAAGCCATTCACATTATATTTGCTTGTATCAAATTGTAAATCCTTAAATCGTTGATAATA
>JAOZKQ010000524.1 GCA_029935275.1 Bacteroidales bacterium
CCCTGGTCAACAAGACGTTTTATTGGCCATGTGGCAGTACCATTAAAAGATGCCCACACGGTCATTTGATAACGCCAACCACCTTTCCAGTCAGGAGAACTATAGAGCAAAACATCTTTCCCTTTAGTAATTTCATCGGGAATACGTATTAAACCTGCCCTGCATCCATAACTTGGTTTGCTGCTGTATTTATAGTAAAAAGGCTCCCCTATCTCAAAAAGGTCATCTGAGACATACCAGTCAACAAACCTGTTACCACCATCCAGGCTCCATGCAATACGCCGACGGTGATCAATCGACATGTGCGATCTGGAATTATAATAAATTTTACCATCTGATAATTCTTCAAGAGCAGCTTCACCTGTCCCCGTCATAATTCCATCACTTACCTGCCAGGTTTTCCCCCTGTCGTCACTATACATAGCTGCATTGTAATTATACATCCAGAATTCCTGAGCATTATCTCCTGCGGGTGGCTGTAATCGTCCGGCAATAAGCAAACGCCCTTTATACTTCCCGTATTTTAGTGTAATACCGGTTTCCATTGCAGCCAGATCAATGGGTACTTTTCCTGTACCATGTCCCATAGCGTTGGGCCTAATAACAATATCTTCCTTCTTCCAGGTATTTCCATTATCCCTGCTTCTGTACAAGAATGGATTCTCCATAATTGGAGCAAGGATTAAAATATCTCCTGATACATCATCTACCAATACATTACTTCCTTTAAAACCAAGACTTTCTTCCGGTGACCATGTTTTACCTTTATCCTTACTTCTTCGGATGGAACTACACCAACGGCCAAATGCCAGAATAGTTCCATCAGTAGCTACAATTATATGTGGGCCCCTTGCTGAATTATTTTTATCCGATTTAAAAAGTATTTGAGTATGAAAAAGAGGTGCTTCATTCCCTGTTTTACTGTGTTCCAATAAATATTTTGCATTCCTGACATCTGTTTCCTGAATCTTGAATCGTGTGCTAACAACAGAATGTTTATTATTATCATCCTTGTATTTAATGTATGTTGTGGCAATAATAGTTCCGTCAGGCAATAATTCCATTCCGGGATATCCACAATCGTTGCCTGCATAACTATTCAATAACTTCACCCTGTATTCTCCGGCTTGGTTATTTATTATATCCTCGTATGTTCCAACCCATGCTACAAAATGACCATAGGTCGGACTGTCCGGAGCCCTGTCACGGAATGCAATCACCAGGCGACCGTCCGGTGTATATAATCCCATGTGCCTGTCTCCTGACAAACCCCATGGTGTATCATAAGTATCGCCCCAGGTCTTTCCTTCATCCCTGCTAAACATCATCAAACTTCTACCTTTATGTGTGTTTTCCCTCATGATACAGCACAACTCCTTATTGTTGGGCGAACGAAATACGAAAGGTTCGCAAGGGTTCTTTCCTTTTACATCTGCTATCACCTGAGGTTCGGACCAGGATATTCCCCCATCCTGTGTTTTGGTTTGCAATACTTCTAAAGAGGAACCTTTTCTGCGATGATAGAATCCCATATAATTCCCATCCGATAACCGTACAATACTACTGAAGGTCATCACACATTCAAATCCTAAAGGAGGCATTTCAGCCCATGTTTTTCCTCCATCTTCGCTCATGATGCGGGGCATATCGGGTTGGGCTGAAAAGACCCAAAGCCTTATTTTCCCACTTTGCATATCCATCATCCTATAAATACTCGGACAATTTACATGTTCTTTAAAGCCTATGGGTAACTGATCATCAATTCTTTCCCAACTATAACCACCATTCTGGCTAACAGCCATTGGACCCGCAGACCCACCATGACCAATGCTCCAAACACAAAACATAGTCTTGCCATCCGGTAATAAAAGTGTAGTTGGGTGTCCCTGATAAATATCTTCTGTTCCCTCTGCAATAATAATATGACGATTGGTCTCCTGAGAAATATCAATCAGGGGCAATTCCTTATAGTCCTGCGCAAAGCAGATAGAATTTATCAAAACAATCAGAATCAGGCTATTAAAACTTATTATGCTTTTCATATTTTTATTTATTTATAAACCAGAGACTATTACTTCGCATCAATTAATTTCAGGAAACCAGCTTCTCTTTTGCCAGTTTATTTCTCAGTAATTTTAAGGCACGGTATATTTGGGTTTCCACAGTACGCACCGAAATATTCAGATCGTATGCAATTTCCTTGTTCTTCATAGCTG
>JAOZKQ010000525.1 GCA_029935275.1 Bacteroidales bacterium
CCCAATAAAAATGTGGACCGGTCAGCTTCCAGCTTCAATAATTCATTATAAATAAGCTCAACAGTAGTCAAGGTTTTAAACTGCTCACCTGGTTCAATAATAATCACAGGGAAAGAAGGAAAAATACCGGAATATAAATCATGCACATTCCTATCTGTCAAGATGATCACATTTTCATCAGGCAAATAGTTCCCGACATTTTTCAAGGATTCACCCACCACCACTTTCGATAAGGATCGATTTCCTGTCAGCTCTAATTCCTGTATCTTAGTTGTAGTTGGCATTATAATTTACAAAAAAACTATTTACTCTTAGCCATTGGAGTATCCTCATTCATAATCCTTGTCTGGGTATTAATTGACTCCTGATGCACTGCCTTTAATATAGTGGTTACAAAATCTTCACTAAGCCCAAGCTTTTTACCCATCTCTTTTCTTTCATCCAGAATTTCTGACCAACGAGTAGTTTGCAGGATTGTAAAGTTATTCTTTTTCTTAAATTCCCCTATTTTCTCAACCACATTCATTCGGTCTTTATAAATCCGAAGAACTTCGTCATCCAGTATGTCAATCTCAGCTCTATAAACCTCCAAATCATGTAATAATCCATTGGTCCCTATATCAGGTTTTCTCCAGATTAAGGAAGAGAGCAATTTATCAAGATCTTTGGGGGTTACCTGTTGAGCCTTATCACTCAGTGCCTTATCGGGATCAATATGCGATTCAATAAATAATCCGTCAAAATCAAGGTCGGCAGCCTTTTGGCAAACACCTGCAAGCAAATCCCTGCGGCCACAGATATGGCTGGGATCTACAATAATAGGAAGCTCCGGAAAACGCCTTTTCAGTTCAATAGGAATATCCCACTGTGGCTTATTTCTATAGGGTGAATTGCCAAAATGCGAAAAACCCCTGTGAATGGCCATAAGTTTCTTAAGACCAGCCTTATTCATTCGTTCCAATGCTCCAACCCATAGATCAATATCAGGATTAACCGGATTTTTTACAAATACAGGCACATCCTTACCTCCCAGATAATCAGCAAGTTCCTGGACTGCAAAAGGATTAGCCGTTGTTCTTGCCCCTATCCACAAAATATCCACCCCATAATCCAGGGCTTGCTTAATATGGTAGGAATTTGCCACCTCAGTAGCTATAATCAAACCTGTTTCTTCTTTAAGTTTTTGCAACCAGGGTAAGGCAACTACTCCCAGTCCTTCAAAATTTCCCGGCCGGGTCCGGGGTTTCCATATACCGGCACGATAAATTGGAATTCCCATCTTGGCAATTTGTCTTCCTGTTTCCATTACCTGTTCTTCCGTCTCAGCACTGCAGGGCCCCGAAACAAATATTGGAGCTTCCAATTTTCTGCCATTTATAACTACTTCCTTCAGATCTAATGTTGAATTCATTTTCTTAATATTTAGATTTGCTTTAATATTCTACTTTTTGCCTGTTCCAGAACTTCTTTTTTACTGCACAATGAAATTCGGATATATGATTTTCCCTGATTACCAAAAATAGACCCCGGAGTAATAAAAACATGTGCTTTTTCTAATATAACATCCGTAAATTTAATTGAATCGGCTGAACCATTTGGTAAACGGGCCCAAATAAATAAACCGGATTGATCTTTTTCATATTGACAATCTAATAAATCAAGTATCTGCCAGGCAGTTTCCCTGCGCGATTCATATACCTTATTTATTTTCTCATACCAGGCCGGTGGATTGGATAAAGCCTCAACAGCACCTTTTTGCACCGGAAGAAACATCCCTGATTGAATATTGCTTAATACTTTCATCACAATACTTACATGTTTATCATTCCCTGCAAGCATACCGACTCTCCAACCTGCCATATTATGAGACTTACTCAATGAATTCAACTCCAGTACCACATCTTTAGAGTTTTCAACCTCCAAAATACTTGAAGGACTCTCATTTAATATAAAGCTATAAGGATTATCATGGCATATTAGGATTTCGTTTCGCAGTCCAAAAGCAACAAGGTCCCTGAATAGTTTTTCGGTTGGTTTTGTACCCGTTGGCATATGTGGATAATTTACCCACATTATTTTAACTTTAGACAAATCGCCCTGTTCCAGACTTTCGAAGTCAGGAAACCAATCATTCTCTTCACTTAGCTCATAAGGCCTTAAGATTCCACCCACTAATTTTGTAACAGACGAATAAGTTGGATAACCCGGATCCGGAA
>JAOZKQ010000526.1 GCA_029935275.1 Bacteroidales bacterium
ATAGATCCTGTTAATAAGCTCGTGCTTAATTCCCAGTCCTGAATAATAATTAACAAAAGGATCCAGGTAAAAAGTTAAATGATCTCCCATTAACACAGCTCCCGGGTAGGCCCGGTAGAAATAAGTTGTATCATCAAGCCAGGCAAGGGCATTACTGGTTTCTGCAAACATAAGGTTACCGTTAAGACCATAATTCAAACCCTTTGTTTTCTTTGACCTGTGTCTGAGGTTAAAGTTCAACCTGGCTTTTTTATTTACCATATCCGCATCCTGTACTACGCTTGTATCAACAACCAAAGGGCCAGGTTTGGGAGCGCCAATATAATTCCCTTCCCTTATAATAAACCCTCCTAAAACCAGATCTGTATTTCCATCATTTAATTTACGGGAATGATGAAAGCTTGCGCCTGTGGTATAGTTCATCCCCTGCCACCATTTTTCGGATGGTGAAGATGGTTTATCATAAAAGCCTCCAAAAACTTTAACTTTAGTTTTGGGTTTTTGTCCAGGGTAGGCTGAGCGAATATAAATAGCACCACTTAAAGCAGCAGATCCGGACAATACGGAAGATGCCCCTTTCACCACCTCAATTTGTGCTATATTTTCAACAGGGATCAGTGACCAGTCAGGCTTGCCGTTATCCCCTGACACGATAGGCATATCGTCAACAAATACGGCCACTTTACTACCTACGCCAAAAGTAAAACCACTGCCACCCCTTATTTGCGGCTCATCATCCAGAATAGTAAGTCCCGGGGTCAAATTTAATACTGTCTCAACTGAGGTTGTATTCCTGGCCTCTATTAACCTTGGCTTCAGAACTTCCATGGAGACCGTTAGTTCTTCGGGTCTTTTATCAAATTTACCGGCTTTTATAATAACATCTTCAAACTGTTTGCTAAAAATCTCCATAGAAACATCCAGATGAACAACAGAATCATTAATAACTTCTACCCCCAGTTCAATTGTTTTCATCCCGGTAAAGGAATAGATGAGTTTTATTTCTCCAATATCAATCTTTAATTGGTAATATCCGTTAAAATCACTAACAGTACCTACTGACCTATCATGTTTTAAGTAAATATTAGCCCCTGGTAAAGACTCCTTTGTTTCTTTATCAGTAATCCTTCCAACTATCCACCCTGTTTCCTGAGAAAAAGATATAAAATGAATGAATAAAAATAAAAATGAGAGAAAAACCTTAAGGGTTTTAAAGTTTTTAGTCAGCATATGTTAAATAATTTGGGTAAAGCTTATTAATTCACAAAAACTTTCCGTGTATAAATATTATTCCCATGAATTAACCTTACAATATATATACCCCCGGATTTTCCAGGCTTAACCTGAAGGTTTGCATTAGATTCCAAAATTCGATTATAAACCTGACGCCCAAGAATATCACTTATAATAATTCTATATTCATTACTAGCCGGTTCTTCCATTCGGATATTTATAATTCCATTTGAGGAATAAACAATAAGCTTGTTCAGGTTCTCAGTTTGTTCAACAGGAGTACCGTCGTTATAAATAAATTCAAGGTCATCAAACCAGGTTTCACTACTGTCAAGTGCGGCTGTGCCATTACCTGAAGTTAATATAGTAAGCTGATACTCGGGTTTCCCCTCCTGAAAATATTCAAAAGGTACAGAAAACCTTGTCCATTCCTTAGTTGTATCTGTTGGTAAATGAACAAGAGCCTTTCCTATAAGGTTTGCTGTGTCTGCGGCTCCACCAGGCTGACGATATTCCCCAACATGCAGGCTCACATCAATGGTTCCAAAGTCTCCGCTGGCAGAATTGGATTTAAACCAACCTGCAAGGCTATCAGGACGTTCTGATAAAAGTGAATACCATTTAGAATCGTCTAAACTTGAATAAACAGATGCCTTAGTACGATCCATATCGGCATGTACACGCCCATTGGTGATAGTGCCTGTTGCAACAAAACTAAAAACGGTCTTATTCCATAAATGAACTGAGAAATCACCGGAATGAGCATCAGTTGACTTAGCCCAGACAACCGGGGCAAAGGAATTGAGGCTGGTCGCATCAGAAGTTTTAATGGAACTCCAGTTAACCGGTTCCATCATCTCGGCTCCAAGACCTACTTCTTCCCAATCTTCAAATCCTCCATTCTCGAAATGTACCTGGGGAAAAGCCATAACAGATAAAAAAGCCATAGCAACTATAAAAAGTAAACGTATTTTCATAT
>JAOZKQ010000527.1 GCA_029935275.1 Bacteroidales bacterium
TTACGAAATTGTCAAACCGCTAAACCGGAGTATGGCATTTTCATCTAGTGATCAATAATCTATAATACATCCAGTCGTTAAATCCAGCTATAAGAAAAAGAACTATTAGTTTTTTCATCTGTTTATAATTTATTTTTAATTGACCAGATGCAGCTCACATGACAAAAGCATAATCATCCCAATGTATGTCAAAAAAGATTTATTCTTGTCATGTTCGGTTCATGGCCTAATACTTATTTTGATAAGATGTGAGATAATGGTTCTCCTGGTGGCGAATATTTTTTTGTCACATCATCTATCACCAATACCCAGTCCGGTCCCGTATTGTTAGTGCTTATTTCACTGCCCCAGGGCAATTCAAAAATCCCTGTATTTTCAATTTCACCCTTATCAAAAATTTCACCGGTTCGTGGATCAAACCACCAAATTCGCAACTTCGAAGCAGATATTGCATCGGTATGTATTTTGTATTTGTGAGTTAAGAAAGGAAAGTAAACCATAATATAAGTTGCATCATTTTCCCCAAGAGTACCATCACGAGTTGCTTGTATATGATCCACTCCGTGAGATGCTTTGGGCTCAATAATAGATTGGTCCGGAATACGTGACAGAAATGGCCTTGACAACATAAGGTTTTTTAAATACTGCATTTGGAAGCTACCGGGGGTTTCCATCCCTTCCTTCCATGAAATATCTGCCCCCCATGACCATTTTTTTTCATTATTATAGAATTGCCAGACACTATTCTGCCCATAAGTAAAACCAAAAGCTCCGGCAAACACACTCCAGTACGTTTCAACCCGTACCATATGAGTGTTAGCCTTGCCATTTGTCGAACAAAATCCAATGAGAATTCCTTCGTACATAAGTTCTCCATCTAAAACAGGTTTAATCGGAATCTTATTATAGTCTTCTGTTATTAATCTGTAATTATCGTCAAATGCACTCATATGCCCAGACTCAACCATATTAAAACTAAGCCATTTTGCGCTTTGCCAAACATCAGACGAAACTTGTTCATCATATAAATGATAATGATAGGTCATTAAATGATTACTGCCTCCGTCTTTAATTCCCTTTGCAAGATTCTCCCAAACTTGTTCATAACCTTCGGCTCTTTTATCTCCTCCTAACACCCATATTAAATTTGTTTTATTCTTATATCTATTGCCTAAATATAAGCCATAACTATATGCTGATGTTTTATCAAGAACAGGATTTTCATCAACAACCAGAGTAGCCCAAACAGGTAACATTGCAAGGTACATCCCCAATTCATCAGCTTTATCTATTACCCAGTCCACATGATCAAAATATTTATCATTAGGTTTTGTCGGATCCATATCAATAAAAACAGTATTTCCTTCTTTAGTTGGTTTCTCCAAATCTGACATACCCGTCCCTGTCAAAACACATTGTATTACATTAAAATCTTTACCAGCTCTATTTCTAAGATAAAATTCCGTTTCCTTTTTATTTAATCTTATAAATAATTCCCAGGCAGTATCACCCAAATAAAAAAATGGTGAGTTATCTTCATGCACAAGAAAACGATTGTTATCACTTACTTTAAGGTTTTGAGCAGAAATTTGAAAATGGAAAGATGTCAGTGATATTAATAGAATCAAAAATAATGCAATATTGTTTTCTTTAATCATGGTATTAAATGTTTTTATAATTGCATTCATTATTCAACTTTTACTATTATCTGATTCCTGGCTATAAGATATTTCTCTTCATTGTTTGTTAAGTCAGTAATTGACAAAATTGCGTCAACATAGATTCCTGTTTCCCATTCTGGTCCTCTTTCACTAACCCTGGCTGTTTTATATTCCGGAACGTAAATATCTGGCCTGGTCTGTAGTTCTGATATCCAAACCTGGTCCTGATTAATCAAATACAATTTTATCAGGTTTAAGTTCTCAGTAATTAAAATACTATCAGTATTTACAATATATATAAATGCTAATAATCTTCTGTCTTTGTCATTTATAGGTCCCCCAGGACTAAGGTTTCTAAAAATATTTGCTTCTAAAATTAAATTCTGATTGTCAATTCTAATGCTATCAGATGAATTATTGTATAAGTTTTCTATAAATTCCGGATCAACGATAATTTCACCTTCTAACTTATCTTTCTGACATGAATATTGAGTCATTATCAGGACAAGAATAAAAAGTCTTTTTAGAAAGGTATAATTAATAT
>JAOZKQ010000528.1 GCA_029935275.1 Bacteroidales bacterium
TAATAAACGAGGGATTGTTGCTGTAGCCAATGGTCCACGTATGCCGGATTATTCGGAATTTATTGAATCCGGACTAAATAAGATCAATATTTCACTCTTGTCTCCAATTGCTCATTTAGGCAGTGATGCTGATTATTGTGGATTGGGGGAAGAATATTCTGGAGATGGTTTGTTTAAGGATGTTCAGAATGCCTACTATCTGGGGGGAGGAACAGGTGTTGCAGATGCTATGAAACTTAATGGCAAACTAGTTCCTTTTGACAATGCAAAAAACTGGATAGCTAAAGCCTGGGAATTAAAAAGTGATAAGGGTCTTTCCTTAGAAAGGTATGCGTCGGCAAGTGGAATACAATCTATTTTTAGTGGATATAGCAATGTTTCAGTTGAAGAATTGAACAAAAACCAAATCTATCCTACTCAGATACTTGAAAAAGCTTTGCTTAATGATAAGGCAGCTTTGAATACAATAAATGATATAAGCAATTACATTGCAGGACTTCTTTTTGAGAGGATTATGACTATTTACGAAGGTTGGTCAGCTTATTTTTCCTTTGTCAACCCAACAAAAAGAATTGAAGAGAAGGAGCATGAATATAAAGGAATACTACTTGATCGCATTATCATTGGCCAGCGTCTTGGAGATTTGCTTGATGGCTCAAAAAATACGCCTCTTTTATGGAATCAGATAATCTCCGGTTTATCGGCTTTATTTGAAAATGTTAACGACAAAAAATTATTGAAACATTACATCTCTAATGCTAATTTTAAAGAAGAACTGATTACTATTTCAAGATTGAGAGAAGCTCCTGCTATAGGTGCCGGTGTTGATGCTTATCTAAATTATACAAATCTATAATATGTTAAAACCCGGAGTAATCCCTGGAAAAGAGCCCATATTAAGAGTTGGTATCGTCTTGCCGGAAGATAAACAAAAAACAATCACCCTGCTTATAAAGGATGTTAAAACAACTTTCCTGGTAATAAATGATGAACATAGAATACCTGTATTTAACCACAAGATTGAGGTCAGACTTTTTGAAAATACGCTGAGTCTAAAGGCTTATGATTATTCAGGCCCTATCAGGAACATCAAGCTTATCCAGGATAATGAAAATACATCAATTGATGCATACCCGGTAATAGCCGGAAGAGGATTTCACTGGGCAAAACAAATTCATGTAAATCTACCGCATACCATTGAAATATCAATAGTTAATAATGTGCTGATGTTAGTTAATGAACTACCATTAGAAACATATCTGGCATGTGTTGCTACATCAGAAATGGGAGCTGAATGTCCTGATTCCTTTATCGAGGCACAAACTATTGTTGCCAGGTCGTGGATGCTTGCTAATGTTGAGCAAAAGCACATACAATTCGGTTTTGATGTTTGTAATGATGATTGTTGCCAAAGATACCAGGGTGTAAATAACCTGACAGAAACATCAAAGTCAGGTGCTATGAAAACTAAAGGGCAGGTATTGATGTTTGATAACACAATCTGTGATGCCCGCTATTCCAAATCCTGTGGTGGTATTATGGAGAAGTTTGAAAATTTGTGGGAGGATAAACCTCTGCCATATATGCAAAATATATCTGATAGCAAAGATGATTTTAATGTTGACCTTAGTATTGAACAGGAAATGGAGAAGTGGGTAGAATCATCTCCTGAAGCTTTTTGCAGCCCTCACTTTATTCCTGAAGATCAGTTGAAAAAATATCTGGGCAATGTGGATGAGGAAGGACATTATTTCAGGTGGACAGTAAAAACTACTCAAAAAGAAATTGTTGATAACATTAATAATAAATTGAACCTGGAAGCAGAAAAGATTATTTCTCTTAAGCCCTTGAAAAGAGCTGGAAGCGGGCGAATGCTGGAACTGGAAATAAATTACAGAGATAAGTCCGGAAACCTGAAAGCAATAGTAATTTATAAAGATTATGAAGTAAGGCGGGTTCTTCATAAAATGTTCCTGTATAGTTCAGCTATTGTTATAAATGAAGTTTTTTCAGAAGATTTGGATTATCCGGTGGAATTTATTTTTAAAGGTGCCGGATGGGGACATGGTGCAGGTTTATGCCAGATAGGTGGGCTTGGAATGTCTTTAAACGGATATAAAACAAAGGAAATATTGTACCATTATTATCCTGGGTCAACACTTGAGAAGATTTACCATTGAATACAAATTTGTTTCTTT
>JAOZKQ010000529.1 GCA_029935275.1 Bacteroidales bacterium
AACAATTCACTATCTTTGTATCAGTATGGGGTGCCAAATATTACAGGCTGAGATCAAACCCTTTGAACCTGATCCGGGTAATGCCGGTGTAGGGAAAAAAAGTTACCCCACTATTTTTTGTTAGTTTCTTAATTTTTAATCTTCAGGAGGATGAAACGGATTATTTATTTTTTCTGTTTGTTATTATTTTCTGTATCTGCTTTTGGACAGGCTAAGGTCAATGGGCTTGTGCTTGATGAGAATAATGTGCCTATGGTCGGGGCAAATGTAGTAATTGAGAATACTTATTATGGTGCATCTACCGATCTTGATGGAAAATTTACATTTTCAGGTATTCCTGCTGGTAATTATTCATTGAAAGTGTCATATATAGGTTTTGAGGATTATATTAAGAAAATTCCAATTGGACAGCAAGATGAACAAGTGATTATTATACTGCATTCATCAGACATTCTTGCCGATGAGGTGGTTGTTAAATCTACAAGAGCCTCTTCTGATATGCCGCTTGCATATTCAGATATCGATAAGGAGGAGATTGAGAAACGTAATCTGGGTCAGGATATGCCTTACCTTCTGAAATTGAATCCTTCAACAGTAGTAAGTTCTGATGCTGGCACCGGAATTGGTTATACCAGCTTTCGTATTAGGGGAACTGATATGAACAGGATTAATGTAACCGTAAATGGAATTCCTTTAAATGATCCCGAGTCGCAAGGAACATGGTGGGTTGATTTACCTGACTTTGCATCAGGGGTGGACAATATTCAAATTCAGCGGGGCGTGGGAACCTCCACAAATGGTGCAGGGGCATTTGGTGCATCAGTAAATTTGCAAACATTTAATTTGAGAAAAAATGCATATGCAGAATTAAATTCTTCTGCTGGTTCATTCCATACATTTAAAAATAATGTATTGTTTGGTTCAGGCCTTATAAATGATAAGTTTAGTTTTGATGCAAGGTTTTCAAAAGTTAATTCTGATGGATTTATTGACAGGGCTTTTGCTGACCTCTCTTCATTTAGTCTTTCCGGAGCATATTATGGTAACAAAAGTATCTTTAAGGTAATTTATTTGTCAGGAAAGGAAAGAACATATCAGGCCTGGGATGGTGTGCCTGGCTATATTCTGGATACAAACAGGACCTACAACGGGATTGGGCAATATACTGATAAAGATGGGGTAGTCCGGTATTATGATAATGAGACTGATAACTATTTGCAGAATCACTTACAGATCTTTTATTCAAAGGAGTTTAGTTCTAATCTGTTCTTGAATCTGGCTTTTCACTATACAAAGGGGAAAGGTTATTATGAGCAGTATAAGGAAATGGAGGATTTTGAAGACTATGGAATGGATGATGTTATTGTGGGAAACGATACTGTCACTTCCACCGATATGATACGGCAGAAATGGCTTGATAATGATTTTTATGGTCTTACCTATGCTTTAAACTACAGGAAAAAACAATGGGATCTTTCAATTGGGGGTGCATTGAATAAATACTGGGGAAATCATTTTGGGGAAGTAATTTGGACTCAGGTAGCTGAAAAAGGTGATTATCAGCATGAGTGGTACCGAAATAAAGGTATAAAAACAGATTTTAACATTTATGGGAAAGCCGGATGGAAACCCGGAACTAAATTAAACTTATTTGTTGATTTGCAAATCCGTAGAATATGGTACAATATTGATGGGATTGATGATGATCTGCGTGATATTACTCAGGAACATAACTATTTGTTTTTTAATCCTAAACTTGGCGTGAATTATAAAATTTCTGATAAACATCGTACTTATTTTTCTTTATCTGTTGCAAACAGGGAACCAAACCGAAATAATTTGATTGATGCTGACCACGCAGAACCTGTGCCAACATATGAGACTCTTTTTGATTATGAATTGGGCTATGGGTTTAAATCCGGAAGATTTGCTTTGAATGCAAATGCGTATTTTATGAATTATTCAAATCAGCTTGTATTAACGGGTGAAATTAATGATATAGGAGCTCCCGTAATGACGAATGTGGACGAGAGTTACAGACTGGGTCTTGAGGTGGTTGCCGGTTTTAAAATTAGCTCAAAACTGAAATGGGAATTAAATGCAACACTTAGCAGAAATAAGATCCTCGATTTTACTGAGCATGTGGATGATTGGGATACCTGGTCACAGAGGTCTATGTACCTTGGTACAACA
>JAOZKQ010000530.1 GCA_029935275.1 Bacteroidales bacterium
TAATTAGCATAAATATATCATTGGGTCAGGGAATCCGGTTTGATCATTATGCGGTCAAAGACGGAATTTCACAAAGTGAAATATTGTGTATTTTTCAGGATTCGGAAAGATATATCTGGTTTGGAACTCAAAATGGTTTGAACAAGTTTGATGGTTACTCTTTTAAGAAGTATTTTTTTGATCCATCTGATACAACCATGATTTCAAATAGCTGGATTTTTGATATTACTGAGGATGATAACGGTTTTCTATGGATTGGGACCAAAGGGGGCCTAAACAAGTTTAATAAAAAAACAGGTGTGTTTACACGTGTTAGAATAATTAATGGCAATTCAGCAGACAATACCAATTTTATTTATGGAATTACCTCTGATTCATCAAATATATACGTGAATCAACAATCAAGCCTGTCAATTATTAATTTCAATACAGGTTCAATTGAATCCTACACAAATTCCTTTGAGCAAGAAAGGTCTTTGTATGATGTTGGATTTCCAATAATTAAAGATAGTCAGGGATTAATCTGGATGGGATCGATAAATGGCCTTTCCAGATTTAACCTGAAGAATAAACAATTCAATAATTTTATACATAATGAATCTGATTCGGGCACGATAAGTGATAATCATATAACTGCCTTATTTGAAGATAGACATGGTAATATTCTGATTGGCACCGGAAATGGATTGAACATTTTCAATACAAAATCAAAAAAAATAAGCCGGTATTACCATGATAATAACCGGCCAGGTAGCCTGAGTCATAATTTTATTCGCTCAATAACACAGGATCATACAGGTGCAATCTGGATTGGAACAAATGGTGGCGGCCTTAATAAAATGACCTTTAGTGAGCCAGCAGGACCTGAAGATTTCATTCATTTTAGAAGCAGCCCTGACAAAATCAATTTTATAAGTCATGATATTATTTACGCTTTATGTGAGGACAAGTCCAATAATTTATGGATAGGTACTGTTGCGGGTATTGATAAAACAGACCTTAAAAAGAAAAGCATCAAGACATATCTGAAGTCGGATAATCCGAATTCAATAGATTTGCTCGATAATGTTATAGCTTCTGTATATCAGAACAGCGATGGTAAATTATGGATAGGAAATTGGGGTAAGCCTACCAAGAGTTATATCAGGTTTTATTCAGCTGTTGAACGACATGGAAAGATTAAAAAGTAGCCTGGATAAGTTTCATCTGCTAAAATAAAACCAAATATGAATATTAATCGCTAACTTTGCAGAGAATATAATTGCTAAAATAATGAATGCAGTAGAGTTAAAATCGGATTTACATCAGCTAATCGAAAGAGCAAATGACCTTAGCATTTTAGAGGCCGTAAAAATCATTTTGTCAAAGGAATCTGTACACAAGGGTGATTGGGCTGATACTTTAAGCGACTCTCAAAAAGAAGAAATTGAAGCTAGCATAGAGGAAGCGGATCAAGGGAAAACAATCTCTCATGCCGAAGCATTGCAGCAGATTAAAAACAGGTACAACCTTTAGGAAATGACTATAATCTGGACGCAAAGGGCTCTTAAGTCTTATTTTAAAGTAGCTGATTATCTCCAGGAAGAATTAGGCGAAAGAGTAGTGAATGATTTTACTACCGAAGTTCAAAAAGTAATTGAACAGATTGATAAAATGCCTAATATGTTCGAAGTATCCAAGAAATACAAGAATGTAAGAAAAGGGTTTGTAACCGAGCAAAACACATTATATTATCGGATAAAACCAAGGAAAAAGGAAATCGAATTACTGATTTTTTGGGACAACAGACAGGATCCTAAGAAACTCAAATATTAAGCCCCACCACAAAGACACCGCTCCCGCGCGGTGTGCCGTGAGTAAAGATAAACGTTCTTTACACAACTGCAAATAAAATGGAGGAACCGACCCTCCGGAGTCTCTCTACAGGGAGCGGCTTCAATATAAATCAAATTACTTCTGTAACTTTGTGCAAGACAGCTGATGCTAATTTCAATTCACGCTCCGCTTACAAATTGTATCACCCTTCCTCTCTTATATCTTCGTATGCAGGGAGAACTAAGCGAAGTCTGCCTCCGCCCGTGCCGGTACGGACGGGCGAATAGTTCAGGTTGGCGTTCTCACGAACCCCTTGCCTGCCGGCAGGAAAGAAGTGAGTAAACTGCGCCCGCCCGGATGAATGGATTCATCCATT
>JAOZKQ010000531.1 GCA_029935275.1 Bacteroidales bacterium
TTTTGTCTTAAGCATTATTGCAAGATCATTTTGCACCAAAGTTAGAATTCTGGCGAAATAGAGATAATCATGAATCTTTCCATTATTCCCTGTCCGACTGGCCAGGCGGGCAACATTCCAACATTCCATAGACCCCTGCCCTCCTACTCCCAGAACAATCTGTTTTCCAGCAAATAATCCAACATCTCTTCGTATAAATTCAACTGGATATCTAAAATGTTAGCATGAGTAACGATAGGTTCCGGATGCCTTTCACTTACGCTTCCGTGGCTGCATTCAAAAACAAAGGCCATAGTTCCAGAAATATGGTGTAAGGCACTTACTAAATTATAACTGGTACGTGGAGGAAACTCCTTATCTTCTACCAATAATTCAGAGATCCAGTCATTATTAACATAAGGCAACTTTGCTTTTTCATAGCGTATATTAACCCGTCTGGTTAAACTATCCACACGTTCTTTCATAAACCAGGGAATATAATAGGCTGGTATAATACGGGGTAAATTTTCATGAGAATGTAAAGAAACGGTCATATCAGGTGCCTCAGAACGGGCTATGTCCAGAATGGCTTTTGTTTCGGTTGCCATTGGGGAGAAAAAATCGTCATGCATCATATTTATACCGTCATCATTAAAATATGCCCCCAGGATACCTACATTGCCTTTCATTGGATGCAGGGATTTAGCCTGAGGCCATCCCCATGAAGTTCCATCTATTCGGGTACCCTGTCCGTATTTAGACACTATAGGTGTGGGTAGGCCTACAAAGCTATCATAAGGGCATCTTTTCCGTCCATCAGGGTTTGCACAGGGCATAATAATTACTCTGCATTTATCAATCTTACTTTTCAAAGAAGACCAATCCTGTCCGCGATAATCCTTACCTGTTTCTGCAATATGAATAAGATTAACCAAACCAACAATATTTTCAACTTCCTGTCCGTGTACAGGTCCAAGAAAAAAGACAACCGGTTTGGTACTACTGTCTTTTTTTGCGTAGAAAACAGGATTCCTTGCCGCAACTGCCGAATTATAATTTGCCTGGGAATGAAAATCTTCTTTTTCCCCATAATAAACCGCATAAACAGGAAAACCTCCCGGGGAGGTAGCAACAGTTTTTACTTCTCCTATTTTAATGTTTTTTACTTCATTTTCAATATCAGATAATTTAGATTTAAAAAAATCGGGGATATCTGTTTTATTAGGTGGGTCCCCGGCTTCTATTGGTTCCTGGGAAAACGAGTTTTGGAATGAAAACAAAATAAAAAAGAACAGGTAAAGGAATAAAGTTATTCTTCTCATAATACTTAATTTTTATTGTGTATAATACAATAGTTTGAGTGATTCAATTCGGAAAATATGAATAGATTAAGCAAATGTATAAATTTTACCGGACAGCCGTAAATTAATTATTATTTTCGATTAAGATATTTACCAGTCTGGATTTCCAATTCCTTTTTCCATTAACTTCTGCAATTCAGAAAAGTACTCTTCATAAACCCCTCCTGGTAAAGTATTATTTTTCTTGCATACAGATGCAGCCATTCCGACAACCTCTCCCATCATTCCTGTGGTTCGTTGTACTCGGACTGTCCCTAATGCCACATGGGTCACACTAATATCACGGCCTGCCATAAAAAGGTTGCTTACATTACGCGAATAAAGGCATCTGTATGGCACCTGATAAGGCTCTATCTTCTTTATATCAGCCCTCGATCTGAAAGCTTCACCTTCAAAATCATCAGAACGGACCGGAAAATGAAGATCAATATCCCAGGTAGTAGTAAAGGTTCCGTCAGGAAACTTTTTCTGCTCAATAATATCCTGTTCTTTTAAAATTACATCCCCCATAAGCCTGCGGGATTCCCTTTTCCCACCAATATAAGCTACCCAGCTTAGTCTTTGATTAGCAAACTTTTCCTTATCGTCACTTTTGTTTTTTATAAAATCCCAGTTGCCATATATTACACGGAATGCATAATCACGTATGGTTTCTATCTCTGTAATCTGATTGCGCTTTGCACCTGTTTCCCAATTCCAGTCTCCCTTGGTCACTTTATAGGAAGTTTGTTCATTAAACTGCACAGACCAGGGACTGGTATCAGGAAAATAACTAAAGAATTCTTCTTTTTCAGAGTTCCATTGTACAGAAGTCCCCATCACCAACAGGTCTTTCTGATCCGGGGCACGAT
>JAOZKQ010000532.1 GCA_029935275.1 Bacteroidales bacterium
CATGGATAAAACCCTTATTCAAATTGCCATAGCATACGATTTTGACGGAACACTTGCTCCCGGAAATATGCAGGAGCATTCATTTATACCCAAACTGGGAATTGATCGAACAAGCTTTTGGGAGAGCGCAAATGCTATGGCTAAGAAACATGATATGGACGAGATTCTGGCTTATATGCAACTGATGCTCCGGGAAGCCAAAGCGAAAAAGATTCCCATTACTAAAAAGGCTTTTGCTCAATATGGTAAAGAAATTTCCTTTTTTAGAGGGGTGGAATCGTTTTTTGACCGGATAAATTCATATGCCAGAGAGAGAAATGTAAATATTAATCATCATATTATTTCATCCGGACTCAGGGATATTATTCAAGGCACAGTAATCTCAAAACACTTTACGAACATTTTTGCCTCGGGCTTTGTTTATAGTGAAAGCAATGAAGCTGTGTGGCCTGCCCTGGCTATTAATTATACTAACAAAACCCAGTACCTTTTCAGAATTAATAAGGGAATTAATAATTCCTATGATAATTCAATTATTAATAAATTTATTAAAATGGATGAGCGTCCGATACCCTTTTCAAGAATGATCTACATTGGAGATGGTGAGACAGATGTTCCTGCAATGAAGATGATTAAATATCAGCTGGGTACTGCTATAGCGGTGTATGACCCTGGCAAAGAAATGAATAGTAGAGGTGTTTCTTCCAGAGTAGTTTGTGAGCAACTTATTGAACAAAACAGAGCAGATTTTATCGCACCTGCTGACTATTCACAAAACTCAACATTAGACGAGATTTTGAAAACACTGATAAATAAAATTGTAGCAGAAGAAAATCTCAGGAAACTTAAATAACTGATATTCAAATTATATTAAAGACTTATGAGTAAATATATTTTAGCCTTAGATGCCGGTACTACCAGTAACAGGGCTGTTTTAGTTGATCATTCAGGTAGAATTGTAAAAAGCTCCCAACGTGAATTTGAACAGATATTTCCAAAGCCCGGTTGGGTAGAGCATGATCCTGAGGAGATTTGGTCAACACAGAAGTTTGTGATTCGTGATGTATTAAAGAAAAAAGGATTGAAGGCTTCGGATGTGGCAGCTATCGGGATTACCAATCAGCGGGAAACTACCATTGTCTGGAATAGAAAAACGGGTTTGCCTGTTTACAATGCGATTGTCTGGCAGGACAGGAGGACAGCAGGATTTTGTGACCAGTTGAAAAAGGATGGACTGGAAAAAGTTATTAAGGAAAAAACCGGACTCCTGGCTGATGCTTATTTCTCAGGAACAAAAATAAAATGGATACTGGATAATGTTGAGGGTGCCAGGAAAGAGGCAGAGAAGGGAAACCTTGCATTTGGAACGGTAGATACCTGGTTGGTATGGAGGCTTACTCATGGCAAACAACATATTACAGAAGTAAGTAATGCCAGCCGTACTTTATTATTTAATATTCACACATTGCAATGGGATAAGGAATTACTTGAAATGCTGGATGTTCCCTTATCGATGCTTCCTGAAGTGAAAGCCAGTAGTGAGCTTATGGGACATACCCTAAAAGAGCATTTTGGTGGGGAAATACCCATATCAGGCATTGCAGGTGATCAGCAGGCAGCTCTTTTTGGGCAGATGTGTACAGAGGAAGGTATGGCAAAAAACACCTATGGCACCGGATGTTTTATGGTGATGAATACAGGTAATAGGGCTATTGTGTCAAAGCATAAATTATTAACTACAATTGCCTGGAAAATTGACAATAAGGTGAGTTATGCACTGGAGGGAAGTATTTTTGTAGGAGGGGCTGTTGTGCAGTGGTTGAGAGATAAACTGCATATTATACAATCAGCAAAAGATGTGGAAAATCTTGCTGCCGGGGTAGAAGATAGTGGAGGTGTTTGTTTTGTTCCTGCATTTGTGGGCCTTGGCGCCCCGCATTGGGATCAGTATGCAACGGGTACCATAATTGGGCTTTCAAGAGGATCAACCGATGCCCATATCGCAAGGGCAGCCCTTGAAGCCATTGCTTTACAGTCAATGGATGTGATTGATATAATGGCTGAAGATTCAGGAATTAACCTGAAGGAGCTAAGAGTGGATGGAGGCGCTTCAGCTAATAATCTTCTAATGCAGATACAGGCAGATGTTATTCAGAAAAAAGTAATCCGGCCAAAAATAATTGAAACTAC
>JAOZKQ010000533.1 GCA_029935275.1 Bacteroidales bacterium
AACCAAAAGCCCCAGTCATTCCGGTTTCCTCATCGATTGTAAATAAAGCCTCAACCGGACCATGCTTTATAGTTTTTGATTCAAGCACTGCCATTGCAGCTGCCACTCCCATACCATTATCTGCCCCCAGAGTGGTTCCACTAGCAGTAACCCAATCACCATCGACATAGGCTTCGATTGGATCATTTTCAAAATCATGCACCTTATCACTGTTCTTCTGCGGCACCATATCCAGATGACCCTGCAGAACTACACCCATCCTGTTTTCCATACCAGGTGTAGCAGGTTTACGTATTATTACATTTTCAACCTCATCCACTATCGTTTCAAGCCCCAGATCCTCCCCGAACTTTTTCATAAATTCAATTATTTTTCCTTCCTTTTTTGAAGGTCTTGGGACTTGTGTAAGACTGTAAAAATTCTTCCAAAGCCCTACAGGCTGAAGATTTATTATTTCGTTACTCATAATCTAATTTTTTAAATTAAAACTCAATTAATTAAAATGCATCAATTATTGCACTATTTATCCTGTATATTCGGAAGTTGCAAACCATAACCCTTTTTCTTATCTTCTGCCTTAAGAAGGAAGGCAAAAATAAGGGCCAGAAAAGTAAGTCCAACAAAAATAAGCCATGTAATACCATAGTCATAAGGTGGAATATCCCCGATTGCCTTAAGGCCCTGTAACTTTTCAGCAATGGCTTCTTTTGACAGGCCGGCTGCTTCAAATTGTTGCCTGTAACCCGCTACTTTGGCAAGGACATCAGGGTTGGTTGCATCCAATACTTTACCCAAAAGAAACGGGACTCCCATTAAACCCCAGTTTTGAATAAAGAAAATTAATGCAAATGCCGTACCAAGCTGTTTTTCAGGGATAATTTTGGGAACAGAAGGCCACATGGCTGAAGGCACCAACGAAAAAGCAATACCCAGAAGTATAACATCGATAACCGCTACTACTATACTGGTCATGAATGGAAGCCATAAGATAATATGAACAAAAATCAATAAAACAGCCCCAAGGATCATAATAGATGCCCCTTTTCCTTTTTTATCATACAAACTTCCAAAGAAAGGTGTCAGAAATATTGTACCAAAAGGTACCAGGCTTGGAACCAGTCCGGAAAACTTTTCACTAATACCAAACTTATTTACCATTAAATCCGGTCCAAATTTATAAAATGGGAATACCGCTGAATAAAACAAAACACACAAAATAGCCAGATACCAAAAACCACGGTTTGTAATAATGAGTCCTATATCCGAGATTTTAAATTCTTCTTCTTCGCCTGTGCTTTGTGCTTTAATTTGCTTATCAAGCCTGCTATCCAGCATATTATATACAACAAATGCTATAAAACCGATAATCAACAACAATACGCCAACAAGAAATGGTGTTGAAAACTCATATGCATCTGCAATAAAGGGAGCAATTGCAAGTGCTGCAAAGGATCCTAAACGGGCAAAAGCAACCTGCAGGCCCATCGCCAGAGCCATCTCCTTTCCTTTAAACCACTTAACAATAACTTTTGAAACGGTAATACCAGCATACTCTACACCTACACCAAATATGGCATAACCAAGTGCTGCATACATAACCTGAACATGTGTGCCAAAAATATACTGATCCGCCGGAAAGTCAGTCCTGACCGCCCAAAATTGAATAGTGGCACCAATAATCATTATACCTGCAGAACTCAACGAACTGAACCTAATCCCAAGCTTATCTAAAAGAATTCCTGAAATGATCAGCATCAGGAAAAATACATTGAACCAGCCATAAGCACTCTGTACAAAACCAAAGTCAGAGCTAGTCCAACCAAGAGATGTTTCCGCCATACCTTTAATTGGTGATAAAATTTCTGTAAACAGATAACCTGTAAACATGGTAAAAGCTGTGATTGCCAAAGCTATCCACCTTGCTGTTTTCGAATCTCTAAGTGTCTTTTGAAGTTGTTCCATTTGAATATTTTTTGAATTTGGATTGAGGGCCTAAAATAATAAAAATTATTAAGGTGACATTCTCTCACTGAACTGTTTAATTCATAATTTTTCTGAAAATTGAATTGATACTCTGGTTATCAGGTAAAAAGAGTGACTTAATAAATAAAAATAACTTTAAAATAAAATTCCGGGTGCGTTTATTTTAGTGCATCTGTTTCGTTGCGAAAGCCTTGAAATATATAGATA
>JAOZKQ010000100.1 GCA_029935275.1 Bacteroidales bacterium
AGTCGTATCAATCCGATTTGTAAAGAGCCCCATATTATTATCCAGAATACCGGTAAAAACATGCTTAAATCGCTTAGAATTGAATATGGCTTAAGCAATGGGGTAAAATCAGTTTATGAATGGCATGGAGATCTTGATTTCCTTGAGAAAGAAGAAGTTATTTTACCTTTGATGAATTGGAATGGGCTGAATAATGACCGAACTTTTATGGCAGAGATCACTTCTGTGAATGGGACAAAAGATGAACATCCGGTTGACAATAAACTCACTTCCACAGTTAAAATGCCCCTGGTTTTACCGAAGATATTTGTATTATTTATTGAGGCAAATGGTTTGGGAAGGGCCCGGGAGAATGCTTATACAATTTCAGATATTAAAGGACATGTAATATACGAAAGGGATGAATTTGAGGACGATGCCATATATCAGGATGTCATTGAATTACCGGATGGGTGCTATGAATTAAGAATTTCAGACAAAAAAGAAGACGGAATGATCAGGCAATGGTGGTTCAGGGGAAGCCAACCGGAATTAATCGGACGGAACGGAAGGATCGCCCTCATGGATAAAGATCTAAACCTTATAAAAGAGATGAAATATGATTTTGCCGATGAGCTAAGCCTGCAGTTTAGGATAGGAGAAATGAAATAACAATCAGGCAAACCTTCTTTTAATCATTTCAAAAAAAAATAAACATAATATACAGCCATTCAGCCCCTTGCCAGAAAACATATTGTTATGATCAATGCCCGGGAAGCTATACTTAAAATGAATTACCTCGGAAAGAAACGGCTTCCTTTTCTTTTTATCATTGACTATGAAACAAACAATAACTTTGTGTTGGAACCTCAAGAAATTAATCCAAATAAGTTCCTTTTTAAAATTAACGATTACATTAGCAATTACAGCGCAAAAAAGCCTTCCCTTCCGGATCCCATTATTTTTAAAATAAACCCTCCTTCCTATCAGGTTTATGAAAAATCCTTTCATAAGGTAAAGAAACATTTGGTTATGGGTAACAGCTATCTGGTAAACCTGACATTCCCTTCTGAAGTTTCAACAAACCTGAAACTTGAAGAAATATTTTATAATGCAAATGCCCCTTATAAACTGTTTATTAAGGATAAACTTGTTGTCTTTTCGCCTGAAACTTTTATTAGAATAAACAAGAATAAAATCTCCTCTTACCCAATGAAAGGTACCATTGACGCCTCGGTACCAGATGCAAAAAAAATAATACTAAATGATCCAAAAGAAACAGCCGAGCACAATACCATTGTTGACCTGATAAGAAATGACCTGAGCATGATCTCCTACAATGTTAAGGTTAATTATTTCAGACATTTAAGTAAAATAAAAACCCGACAGAAAGACCTTTACCAGATCAGTTCGGAAATTACAGGAGAAATACCACCGAATTTTTATAACACATTGGGAACTTCCTTTTTCAAGTTATTACCGGCCGGCTCCATTTGTGGTGCCCCCAAAATGAAAACATTGGATATAATCTCAGAATCAGAGATATACAAACGTGGGTTTTATACCGGAGTTTTTGGTTATTTTGATGGAAAATCATTGGAAAGTGCGGTCATGATAAGGTTTATTGAACAGAACGGAACTAAATACCTGTTTAAAAGTGGCGGTGGGATAACCGCCTGGAGTGATTGCAAAAAAGAATATCAGGAACTTATTGATAAAGTGTATGTCCCCTTTACTTGAAACAATTCAGATTAATAATGCTTTGGTTTGCAATATTCAATACCATAACCGCCGGTTTAATCTGGCCAGGAAGGAATTGTTCAATGCAGAGCAGAAACTATCCCTGGAAAACTTCATCAAAATACCTGAGAAAATGCTCACCGGGATAGTTAAATGCAGTATCATTTATGATGAAAATATCAAGACAATTGAATTTGAACCATACAAAATAAAAAGTATCAAATCCTTAGGGCTTGTTGAGGCAAGTATTTCCTATTCCCATAAATATGCTGACCGTTCAGAATTAAACAAGTTTAAAAACCTATCACCATCATATGATGAAATACTGATAACAAAAAACGGCTACATAACGGACACTACTTTTAGTAACATCATTTTTCTAAAACAGGGGAAGTGGTTTACACCTTCTAAACCTCTGTTAAAAGGAACAAAAAGGGAACAGCTACTTGAAAAAGAAATTATTATTGAAAAGGATATCCATAAGTCACAACTAAACGAATACAGCCATTTTATGCTTATTAATGCCATGCTTGACTTTGCTAAAGAACGGGCTTTACCCATTCAAATTATAAAAGAAATCTGATTACTAGGCACAGGCTGGGGATTATTCTCATTTTTCAAATTTTGTTGCTTCTTTTAGCTACTTTTCAGAAAGTGTTTTTAATTATTTTGTTCAAAAAATCTTTCTCTATCCAATTCAGGAATTGAATCCATACTCAACAATTCTATATCAAGTTGTAAAATATGATATAATATACTAACTTGTCAAAATAATTAATTATAAATCTGGAATAGAAATGTCTTCCAGTCCAAAGGATTTTGATAATTTCTGGGATGAATTGAAACGCAGAAGAGTAGTTCGTGGCATATTAGCTTATGGTGCAGCGGCTCTTCTTATTTTAGAATCTCTGGATATTATTCTGGGTACATTTGGAATAGATAAAATGCCCAGGTTTGTAATCTGGATCCTTGGAATTGGATTTATAGTTTCCGTTATTTTTTCATGGTATTATGACTTCACTCATAGTGGCATACAAAAAACCAAGCCAAAAAATCAGAGTTCAAACCTAAAATCTGATAAAATCCCCCAGTTAAGAACCTGGAAGGCCACTACTTTTATTAGCATTGCAATTCTTATTGGAATACTGGCTCTTAATATTACGAGAAACTTTAAAGGAGATATTTTTAACAATAACAAATACACAATTGCTGTTCTTCCTTTTGACAATTTGAGTGATGATAAAAAGTATGGCTATTTTGGAGATGCCATGACTGAAAATATCTCATTACAATTAGGTAAGATAAACGAATTTCAAGTTCGGTCAGGAACCTCAGTCAGACAGTATAAAAAGACTAAGAAAACAAGCAAGCAAATTGGTCAGGAGTTAAAGATAAAATATCTGATCGAAGGAAGTACTCAACGATTTGATAGCATAATGTCTATCACTGTTCATTTAATCGAAACTAAAACTGATAAAGATATATGGCAGAAAAAATATATCAGGATATGGAAAGAGATAACCACCCTTCAAAGTGTAATTGCTAAAGATATTGCCCGGGAATGCAAAATAATTCTAACTGAGAATGAAAAGAAAAGTTTGAATAAAAAATTAACTGAAGATCCATATGCAATGGATTTTTATAACCTTGGTAATGACTATGTAAATAAAAGAAATTACAAAGCAACTGTTCTGAACAGTGCAATCCAAATGTATTATAATGCCATTGAAATAGACCCTGATTTTGCAATGGCCTATGCAAAACTGGCAAGAACATTTATTTTGTTCTACTGGCGGTTTCCGGAGCCTGAGGGAGTTCTTCTTGAAAAGGCAAAAACAGCAATCGATAGGGCTTTTGAATTAGAGCCTGATTTACCTGAGGCAAATACAGCCCTGGGTGCTTACTATTACTATGGATACAATGATTATATCCTGGCACTGAAACAATTTGAAATTGCCCTGAAGCAGGAACCAGATAATTTTGATGCATTGGCCTTATCAGCAGCCATATATCGCAGACAGGGAGAATGGAACAAAAGTCAGGAACTATATGACAGAATATTGAAATCTGACCCACTGGATGCTTTAATTCTTAATAATTTTGCCTTTTCATGTGGCCTTCTTCGTAATTATTCTAAAGCCCAGCTATATTTGGACCATGCGCTTAGTATCAGACCGGACTGGGATGATTTGTACAACAATAAGATAAATTTACTAATTGCCTGGAAGGGGGATATTATTGAAGCCAGAAAAGTACTTCAGGCAGGACTTGAAGCAACTGATTTCAATTTTACCGAGACCAGGGCCTGGCTTGATATTTATGAAGGTAATTATAATAGTGCCCTTAAGCTCCTTCTGGATTTTGGCCCATATGAATTTCAAACAAAAGGAGACTATTTCCTTTTGTTAGCTAAAACATACAGATTAACAGGTATTGTTGAAATGGAAATAAATTATTATGATTCTGCAAAAGTTTTTTTTGAAAAGGAACTCTTAACTGATCCGGATAATGCACCTTTTTATTCCTCATTGGGAATTGCTCTTGCCGGTCTTGGGGATTCAGAAAAATCTATAAACATCGGCAAAAAAGCAGTTGAACTATTACCAGTTAACCAGGATGCTGTTAATGGCCCAGAACTTCTTATTCAATTAGCTCAGATTTATACAACTACAGGAGACTATTCTATGGCATTAAAACTTATTGAACAGCTACTGAATATAGAATCAACCTTTTCTGTCACTCAATTGAAGCTGGATCCTGTTTATAAACCTTTGTATCGGATTCCCCGTTTTAAAGAATTAATCAGGTAGAAATAATTTACTCCAAATTTCTAAATTTAAAATCGTTTTTGGTTTGTTCCAATATTTTTTGTATCTTTTTATGCAGATTCTCTCATAACAAAAATATAGTTACCTAACTCGTTTCAAACTAAAAATTACTTCCATGAAAAACACAACACACGACAACTCTGAAATTATTAAAGATGGGGATGATGAGGGACATGATTATATTATGGGACCTCGTTACATTAAGCATAATTATATTATGCATGCACTCCCACTTAGTATTAACCCCTCTACATGCTGCTGCTGTTGTTCAGATTCTCAATTTCCTGTAATTGATGCTGATATTTACAGGAAGTTAAGTTTGGAAAAACGAACTGAAGTAAACATGTGGAAAATGGAGTATTTGAGGGTCCGTAAAACAAATGAGGCAGCCATTTTAATTGCAGAGGCTAAATTTTATTCCAATATTGCAAAATCTTTAGAAAAAAAATAGAAATAACCTGATTTAGCCTATATCATTATAACTTTTGTAATTGGTTGACAATTACTAACACATGATTGTGTAATCCAATTCTGTATGGATGAATTGAAGAAAAAAAATCCTGTAGTTATTGTTGCTATTGAGGAAGAAGATAATTTAGGTGTTCGTTATATTGCATCAGTTCTCATTAAGGCCGGTTATGTTGTTAAAATTCTTGACTTCCAATTAGCAAATTGGAAAATTTACAATAAAATAATCGAATTTGATTCCTTGATAATTGGATTCTCAATTATTTTTCAATCCCACATTCATAAGTTCGCCGATTTAATCAAATTCTTAAGGAGTAAGGGGATAAGTTGTCATTTCACTGCAGGAGGTCAATATCCCAGCCTCCGACCCAAAGAGCTTTTCGAACTCATTCCCGATCTGAATTCTATTGTGCTATTTGAAGGAGAATATACTTTCCTGGAGTTGGTTAAATCCATTTACAATAACAACAAATGGAAGAAGCTTAATGGAATTTGCTATAAAGAAAACGGTTCAATAGTTACTAATCCATTACGGGGACTTGAGAAAGACCTTGATAAATTTCCCATTCCTTTTCGCCCCGGATTAATGACATATGCCCTGGGTAAAAAGTATGCAACCCTCATAGCAGGAAGAGGTTGTTACCATAATTGTACTTTTTGTAATACCAGGTCTTTTTATTCAAAACCGCCAGGTCCCGTTAAAAGAATAAGAAAGCCTGAATTAGTAGTAAGGGAAATGAAATTATTATATAAAAAATTTGGTTGTACAATTTTTATTTTTCAAGATGATGATTTTCCTGTGGGCGGCACAAATGGAAGAAAATGGGCAGAGGAATTTTGTTATTATTTAAATGTTGGTGGTTTTAGTAAAAAAATACTTTGGAAAATAAATTGCAGGCCTGATGAATTTGAAGAGGAGACCTTCCAGCTAATGAAAACTAATGGCCTTTTCATGGTTTTCCTTGGTATCGAAGATGGAACAATAGAAGGATTGAAAAGAATGAACAAAAAAACTACTCCCCAACAGGCTTTACATGCAGTTGATGCTTTTAAAAAAATGGGTGTAACATTAAATTTTGGCTTCATCCTTTTTCAACCATCAAGCACTTTTAAAACTATTCAGGTTAATTTAAAATATCTAAAACAAATTTGTAAGGGTGGATTTGTTCCTTTAAGTTTTTTAAGAATGATCCCTTACTATGAAACGAGGCTGGAAGAAGAACTAAGAGAATCCGGAAGATTAAAAGAAAAAGCAGGGTTGCTAACATACAACTTCCTTGATCCGGCCCTGGAGCATTTTTATGATTTTGTATCGGATAGCTTTAATGAGTGGTTAAACCACAGATATGGTTTATTAAATATTTCTAAATGGATCTTAAGTTATACTTCTGTTTATGAAAAATATTATTCTCCAACACCTGAATATAACAACATGGTGAATACTGCCCATCAAATAATCTCAAAAAATAATAATTTCTTTTTTAAAACGCTTGAATCATTAATTGATATTTTTAATGAAAGTAATAATTATCAAAATAATCATATATTAGAAAAACATCGAATAAATATTGCAAATCATCATCAACAATACAATGAGGTTTTAAAATCTGTCATATCAAACCTCGAAGGAATTGTTAGATATAGACACCTAACTTAAGGGGACCTCCATATATCTTAATTTTAGCATTTCTATTGAGTAATGAGAATAGAAGGCAATTTCTGTCTCAATTCCATCCAGACCATATAATAATCTACCTGATGAGGATTATCCAGTAAAGGATCCCCTTCCAACCAGCCCCATCTCAACAGGGCTACCTCAACAATCCCAGGCACCTTATCATCAGACTCTTCTTCAAGCACGCCTGCAATTTTCATAAATGCCGAAGCCTGCAGCTCTAATTCAGCTTTCTGAACTTTCTTATTTGCAGGATCTATCCGGTACGACCATTCTTTAATACTGTTATAAGCAACTATGTGGTTCTTTTTTACATACCTCACCGGGTCCTTCCCCAACAGGAATGAAGAAAATATAAAAAACAACACAGCGCTTAACAAAACAGACCTAAATAAAGGATACATTAACTTACTGATGAAATTTCATTCCAGAAACTTCCCAAATTTAAATAATTTACCGGAGTTTCCCTAAAGAAGTGTTGAGTATTGAGGATCACTTAGAATAGTTGTGGATTTAAGTCTTTATATTCTTTCGTAACGGAATTGGTTATGATTTTTTTATTAATGAATAGTATGATGAAGAGAGCTTTATTTGTTTTGATCAGCTTATCTTTACTGGCTGAAGGCCAGAGAGATCATAGCACAGGGCAGCGCCCTGTGAGAAATCATTAGAATAGTTCATTTACACCCTG
>JAOZKQ010000534.1 GCA_029935275.1 Bacteroidales bacterium
ATAGTTTTATAGAGTATCAATTTTCAGCACCCTGAGCGAAGCCGAAGGGTGATTTGTTTATTAGTTTTTAAAACTTCAATTCTTATATTTAAACTATTATATATGAATTACTTAGAGCAATTTTTACATTCAACCTTCATCCTTCATTCACCGAAGCCCAAGCGAAGGTGAAATTCAACAATCAAGCTTCATGGTTCATCCTTTTCCCTCACCTCCTCATTCCCTGCATATTACTCATCATACTTGCCATACTCTTCTTACCTCCGGACATCATTTTCAGCATCTTCCGGGTCTCATCAAACTGTTTGATCAGCTGATTCACTTCCTGAACACTTGTACCACTACCCTGGGCTATCCTTTTCCTTCTGGATCCATTTAAAACAGTAGGATTTGTTCGTTCTATTGAAGTCATTGACCGTATAATGGCCTCTATTCCCTTAAAAGCATCATCATCCATATCCATATTTTTCATAGCTTTTCCCATACCGGGAACCATGGATGCCAGGTCTTTAATACTCCCCATTTTCTTAATCTGTTGTATCTGGGAAAGAAAATCGTCGAAATTAAATTGGTTTTTAGCAATTTTCTTTTGCAATTTCCGTGCTTCGACCTCATCAAATTGTTCCTGGGCCTTTTCCACCAGCGAAACAATATCACCCATACCAAGGATCCTGTCAGCCATCCTGTCGGGATGAAAAACATCCAGGGCTTCCATTTTCTCTCCGGTACTAACAAACTTAATGGGTTTATCCACCACTGAACGAATGGACAAGGCCGCTCCACCCCGGGTATCACCATCCAGTTTTGTAAGGACCACCCCATCAAAATTCAGGCGGTTATTGAACTCCTTAGCCGTATTAACGGCATCCTGACCGGTCATTGAATCCACCACAAAAAGGATCTCACTGGGATTAACCTCTTTTTTGATAGCAGAGATCTCATTCATCATATCTTCATCAATGGCCAGGCGGCCAGCGGTATCGATAATAATCAGGTCCATGCCTTCCTTCTTTGCATATCGGATGGCATTACGGGCAATTTTAACCGGATTCTTATTATCCTCCTCCGTATAAACCGGCACAGAGATTTGCTCACCCAATACTTTTAACTGCTCAATAGCAGCAGGACGATACACATCACCAGCTACCAGCAAAGGTGTTTTGCTACGTTTGGATTTCAGGAAATTTGCCAGTTTTCCGGAAAAAGTGGTCTTACCAGAGCCCTGCAATCCGGCAACCAGTACCACTGCAGGGTTTATTTTGATATTAATATCCACACTTTCACCACCCATCAATTGTGCCAGTTCATCATGCACAATCTTCACCATTTGTTCACCCGGCTTCACTGACTTAACCACATCAGCACCCATTGCTTTTTCCTTAACCCTGTCAGTAAAGGACTTTGCAATTTTATAATTTACGTCAGCATCCAGCAAGGCCCGTCTAACCTCCTTCAGGGTCTCCGCTATGTTAATTTCTGTAATCCGTCCCTGTCCCTTCAGTAATCTGAAGGACCGGTCTAATCTGTCACTTAAATTTTCAAACATTCTTTTATCAATTTATTTTTTCACAAAAATAGTCAAACCAAATAAAAATTTCAAATTATTGCCATAAGCAAAATAAAACAAAAAACTACATCCTTTCCGGAACTTCAATCCCCAACAGGTCCATACCCGAGTCAATAACCCTGGCTGTCATTTCTGACAGAGAAAGACGAAAATCCCGTTTTGACGAAATCTCTTCCCGAAGTATAGAAATATCATGATAGAACTGATTGTATTCCTTCACAAGTTCATAAATATAATTTGCTACCAGAGCAGGACTGAAGTTTTTCCCGGCCTCTTGAACAATGCCTTCAAAATCTTTCAATAATTTAATCAGTTCTTTTTCCTTATTTTCCAGAATAATTTCTATTTCCGGTTTCCTTCCCCATTCCATTCCTCTTTCTTTTGCCTTCCGCAATACAGACTGGATCCTGGCATAAGTATATTGAATAAAAGGACCAGTATTCCCATTAAAATCAACAGATTCCCTTGGATCAAAGGTCATGTTCTTTTTAGGATCGACTTTCAGAATAAAATATTTCAGTGCCCCAAGTCCAATCTTCCTATAGATTTCTTTCTTTTCATCGTCTTTATAATCATCCAGTTTCCCAAGTTCCTCAGACATCTCACGAGAAGTTCTAT
>JAOZKQ010000535.1 GCA_029935275.1 Bacteroidales bacterium
TAGAAGTGGGACAGCGTATTTTTGTTATTGGTTCACCCCTGGGGCTGGGCCATTCCTTTTCATCAGGGTTTATAAGCGGACGACATAATCAGGATAGAATTACAAGTAATATGTCAGTATCTGAGTTTTTTCAGACTGATGCATCTATAAATCAGGGGAACTCAGGTGGCCCTATGTATAATCTTGATGGTGAAGTGATTGGTATTGCCAGTTCCATCCTTACGCAATCGGGAGGTTTTGAAGGAATTGGATTTGCTGCTACTTCAAATATGGCAAAAGATTTGCTCCTTGAGAAAAAGCAAATGTGGTATGGTTTTCAGCCGGTAATGTTAACGGATGAATTGGCAGGAATCTTTAATATCCCACAAGAGGCTGGCATACTTATAACAAGTGTCACAAAAAATTCTCCTGCCTATTTTATGGGCTTGAAGGGAGGTTATCTGAATGTTACTATTGGTAACAGGGAATTGTTGGTTGGTGGGGATATTTTGCTGGAATTAGACGGGATACCCCTGACTAATATGGAAAATCTTGAGAAGATTGCAGACCATATGATGGCGCTTCCGAGGGGTGCTAAATATAAGTTCTCAGTTCTTCGCGCAGGGAAAATCATGGATGTTGAATGGGTTAAGGACTAATCTTAGAATTGTCCTGACATTTCTGCATCTGAGTCGTAATCAGTTCTTAAATTTGGACCGGGTTCTATAATTTGATTTATAGATGAATATAGCATTTTTTGATTTTGATGGTACTTTGATTAAAAAGGATAGCTTTATCCTTTTCATAAAATCCATTTCATCAAAAATAAAGTATTTTTCAGGCTGGTTGGTTATCGTTTATTATTATTTAGTTAGTAAGTTAGGATTTGTATCAAACCAGGAGTTTAAAGAAAAAGTTATTTCGTATTTTATGAAAGGCCGGGAGGTCTCGGAGCTAAATACCTACTCCATAAATTTTGCTGAGAATGTAATTCCAACGAAGTTAACAGATCAGGCAATTAAGCAACTTCGAAACCATGAGAATGCCGGAGATAAGATTGTAATTGTTAGCGCCTCTTTAGATTTATGGTTGCAATATTGGTGTAAAACCCGGGATTTTGACTTGGTTTGTAGTATTGCAGAAGTAAAGGATGATAGGATTACCGGTAAATTAGTTGGCAGGAATTGTATTGGAGTGGAAAAGGTAAGTCGCATAAAAAAAGCTTATAAGCTGGAAGAATATTCTAAAATTTATGTTTATGGAGACTCCAGGAATGACCTGCCAATGTTATCCCTTGGAACAGATGCTTATTACAATTGGGAGAAAATAGGATGAAAACTTATCTTGAACTTTTCAGAGTCAAAGAATGGGTGAAAAATATTATTGTTTTTGCGCCCTTATTTTTCTCTACCCGTCTTTTTGATGAAAACTTAGTTTTTCAGACAACTATTGCATTTATTGCTTTCTGTATGATATCCAGTGCGGTTTACATATTAAATGACATTAGTGATCTTAGTTTTGACAGGCAGCATCCAACTAAAAAGGACAGACCCATTGCTTCCGGAAAAATTAGTAAGCAAAAAGCACTCCTAATTGCATTGTTTTTACTGCTTTCATCATTTACTCTGGGCATGGTTTTAAATTGGAACGTGGTGTTGGTTTTGCTGGCTTATTTGATCATTAACCTGTTTTATTCTCTATGGTTAAAAAATGTTGCTATTGTTGATGTTTTTGTAATTTCTCTTGGATTTGCATTGAGGCTTTTGGCTGGTGCAAAAGCTACAGAAATTGTATTAAGCGATTGGATTATTTTGTTGACACTTCTGTTATCTGTTTTTCTTGTACTGGGGAAGCGTCGCCAGGATTTATTACTAATTGAAAAGCATGGCTTTACTCCCGGAAAATCCTTAAGTCAATATTCGGTTGAGTACATTAACCTGGTATTAATAATGATGGCCTCTGTGGTTACAGCCATCTATGTAATGTATAGTATTTCCCCTGAACTACGAATCCGTATTGGGAATGACTATTTCAAACTTACATCGGTTTGGATCATACTGGCTTTTTTGAGATACTTTCAGTTAACAATGGTTATGAAGAACCCTAAATCCCCTATTTCTCTGTTTTTTGAAGATTTATTCCTTATGGGCATAGTGGTATTATGGATGCTGTCTTGTTTTTTCTTTATTTATA
>JAOZKQ010000536.1 GCA_029935275.1 Bacteroidales bacterium
GAAGATTCTGCCAGCCAGATACCAAGATCTCCACGCTCATAAAACAGATACCATTTATTATTCTCAATCCACAATGTTGGTGTACCATAAGCTCCAGGATCGATAGATTCCCCATTTACCTTTCGGATATCCAGATCTCCTAAACGCTCCCAATCAGTACCATTTTTAGATATAAGCATATGGGCTATATCATTTACCCCTTCTGCCACCATGTAGTACCTGCCATCATGTTTTACAACTTGTACATCCTCAGTCCAGTATTCATTGAATATTGGATTTTCAGGGTATCGTGTCCAGTGAATTCCATCTGTTGAAGTAGCATAACCAAGATACATTGAAGAACCCTCACTCCCATTATGGCCGGTGTACCACATTTTATATATACCATCTTCCAGCAAAATATAACCACGTTCACGAATTTTGTAATCCCAGGTATCCTCCCCTGTTCCTGTAAAAACAGGATTATGCTCATACGGAACAAAATCAACCAGCTCAGGAGGAAACAGGATAGGGCTCTTTTCATTTTTTTTGTCTTTACCGGAACAAGCTGTTACAATAAAAAAAACAATTAGAATATTAAACAGGAACAATCTATTCATTAAAAATTCTATTTTTAAGTACATAAAAATCTTTTCTTTAAAGTTATTTTAACCAATTAATTATCGATTCATTTATCAGACCATCACCTAAAATCAAATGCTGAAAATTGTTTTTTACAGCCTTTTGGGTATATACAATCTTTGGATAGGTCAGGTAACAGTTTTTTTTGCTTTCTAATGCAGGGGTAGCATCACTTGCAAGAGGATTAATAATCAGAACTTTTTGTGGACAAAGTGCAGCCAAAAGGTCAGGAAGATCATATTTCTCAATCGCCCCTGCTACCGTGGATGGAATAAAAGCCGGTGTATATTCATGGGATAAAGCAATATCTGCAAAACTCATAAATGGCTTTATTAAGCACACTTTTTGAATAGTCCCGTCAAAAACAGCCGCATGCAATAGTTCACTTCCACTTGCTCCGGTTGCGATTGCTGAAACAGTGTCAAAGCCATCTATATCCGTCTTAACAAAATGGATAAGCCGTACAATGTCTTCAGCCCTCATCCCAACAATTGATTTATTTGTAAGAATACCGGCAAACCATTGGTTATAAGAAGTATTATCTATATAGGCATCCCCTCTTAAATATCCCGGCCCCATACTTCCAATACCAGGGACATCAAAAAGCAATACTGAATAGCCCTGCTTCAGAATTGAATGTATTAGCAAGCTGTCATTATTTGCTGCATGTTCCATTCCTTTATCATCCAGAATTAGAACAACTTCATTATTTGGATTTTCAAGGGGTCTGAACAGTGCAGCCGGAAGCATATAATCGCCACTTCCCGGAATCAGATATTTCTCCAGGACATAATCCTTTTTTATATATCTTCCTGAAAACACAGACGGGCCAAAGTTCTCCGGGTATTCATATCCTGATATTTTTTTTGCTTCAGAAACTACAGTGGTGATATGCTCATCAAAATCCTCACTGGACCTAAGATACTTTAATTTTGCAAGCTGATTCTTAGCCACTTTTTTATTTAAAGAAAAGATAGTTTCCCCTTTAAGTGAAGTAGCCAGCTGCCCGGTCTCTGTTGCCCATAAATCCTTCTCTTCAAACACCTCAACATCCAGATCAACAGAATCACCCGGGTTATTCAGATACTTTTGGAAAAAAGCATACATAGCTTCACGGTTTTTCTTTGTGGATGCATGAACATCATCATCCTCAACCATATTGATATAATCCCCACTTCCCAGGCCTTTATAAAACTGTTTCACCTCAGTGTAAGTTTCCCTGGCACCCTGGATGCTAAAAAAATCACGGGTAGTTGTAATCATTAAACCAGGCCTGGGCGCCCTGACCTCCAATAGGTCAGCATGATCAATCCCTTCACTTATCATATGAAACAGGTTTTGCTCAGCATCTTGCGGACCAATTGATTTCAGTACATATTCCATGCTCGTTATAAAACACTCAGGAGCTGCTGCTAATATCCTGTCATCAATAGCAGCGGTATAAGCAGTCTGCGTACCCCCACCCGACCTGCCTGTCATACCAATTCTGTTTGGATCCACTTCCTTACGTGAAATTAAATAATCAACACTTCTAATACCGT
>JAOZKQ010000537.1 GCA_029935275.1 Bacteroidales bacterium
TTGAAACGATACATTGTGATTCTTCAAATTAATGTGTAATTATAAGCTTTTAAACCTATGAAATAACCATGAGAAAAGAAGCACAACAACCTGGATGATTATTTCATGCGGTATTCGATCTGACCGAATTAATAACAATAAGAAAATAAACAGATGAAAAAGTATCAATGTAATATTTGTGGGTATATTTATGATCCGGAAGAAGGCGATCCTGATTCAGGAATAGCTCCCGGTACCTCTTTTGAAGATATACCAGATGACTGGCACTGTCCCTTATGCGGGGTAACCAAAGAAGATTTTTCTCCAATTGATTAATAAGCTGTTGAAGGGGCTATATCAATTGAAAATGTTCTATTGTATTCGTTCCAGAACCTCAACTAAAAGCTTCCAGAATTTGTAAGTACTTTCAATATCCAGCTTCTCATCCGGAGAATGAGCTCCTCTGATTGTTGGGCCAATCGAAATCATATCCCAATCAGGGTATTTTTCTAAGAACAACCCGCACTCAAGTCCGGCATGAATTGCTTTTACCTGAGGTTCTACATGAAAAAGATCCTTGTAAGCAGCAGATGTGATACTAAGGATTTCTGAATTTTGATTGGGTACCCAGCCCGGGTAATCACCGGAATGTTTTACTCTTGCACCAGCGAGCTTAAAAACACTTGCTACCATTTGGGCAATATCTTCTTTTGAACTATCCCTGGAGCTTCTTTGACTTGTAACCACTTTAATCTGATTGCCAGGAATAAATTTTATGGAAGCAAGGTTTGTAGAAGTTTCAACCAGACCGGGTATCTCACTGCTCATTGTAAAGGCTCCGTGTGGGCAGGCATAAAGAGAGGAGATAAGTTTCAGTTGGGTTTCTACCGGTAAAACAAATTCGGGAAGTTTTGTTTTTTCAATTTTTAAACTAAAATTCGGATCTTTTACTGAAAGCTCATCTGTAACCGTTTTGGAGTATTGATTAGTAAATTGAATTAATGAATCCTCAAATTTCCGGTCAATCACAAAAACAGCCTGAGCTTCTCTGGGAATGGCATTCCTGAGGTTCCCACCGTTGAAGCTATGCAATCTTATTTGAAATTTTAAGTCTATTGAAGACAGATAGCGGTTCAGGATCTTAATTGAATTCCCAATTCCTTTATTTATTTCATCACCTGAATGCCCTCCTTTTAAACCTTCAACATAAATTTTGAAAGCCTGGCTGGTTTCTGGTGTTTTCTCCTTAAGGTATTGGAAGGTGATAACAGTATCCAATCCTCCCGCACAACCAATATACAGTTCTCCCTCATCTTCTGAATCGAGGTTAAGAAGGATTTTCCCTTTAAGAAAGTCTTTATTTAATCCCTTAGCTCCGGTCATTCCGCTTTCTTCATCGATGGTAAACAGGCATTCAATTGGTCCATGTTCCAGATCACTGGCTTCAAGAATTGCCATTTGTGAGGCTACCCCTATTCCATCATCGGCACCCAGTGTGGTTCCACTGGCTTTTATCCAGTTTCCGTCAACTACCGGTAAAATCGGGTCTGATTCAAAATTGTGCTTTGTTCCCATGTTCTTTTCACAAACCATGTCAACATGGCTTTGAAGTATTACTGTTTGTACATTTTCTTTTCCAGGGCTTGCCGATTTTTTTATTAATAAATTACCTGCTTCGTCTAAAGAATAGGCAAGTTTATTTTCCTTTGAGAAATTGATTAGAAATTCAATGATTTTCTCTTCTTTTCCTGAAGGCCTGGGTACTTTACATATATTGTTAAAATGTTTCCAAATAGGATGGCTATCCGATAATTCTATTAAACTCATTGTTTACTAAATTTTTTGTAAAGCTATAAAAAAAACGATTGAACAAGAAATGAAAACCTTAGTCCATATTTGAACTTAATTCATAAATAGTATTATTTTTACAGGAAATTATATAGGTACAATAATAAAAGAGAAAATTATGAATAAGAGAACGATTGTTACTTTGCCCGGTGACGGAATTGGTAATGTGGTTTTGGAAGAGACACTCAGAGTGCTTGAAAAGGCTGGGTTTGAGGCTGATTATGTAGAAGGGGATATTGGCTGGGAGTTTTGGTGTAGTGAAGGAAATCCTTTACCACAGCGTACCATTGATCTCATTGCAAAACATAAAATTGCCTTGTTTGGGGCTA
>JAOZKQ010000538.1 GCA_029935275.1 Bacteroidales bacterium
TTAAAATAATTTGAATCAATTTTTGCAATTCTACTTTGTAATAATGTATCCTGTGCTACTTTTTCTGCCATAGCCTGATCTTTCATGGCACCTGCGTAATCATTTAGCTTGCTTTTTGCTACAGCCCTGTTTTGAAAAGCCTGGATAAAACCCGGATAAATTTCAATAACTCTGGACAAATCATTGATTGCACCATAATAATCTCCAATATCCAGTTTTACACCAGCCCGATTAAAATAGGTGAAAATATTTTTTGGATTTAACTCAATTACTCTATCATAATCATCTATAGCTCCCTGATTATCACCAATTTGTGTTTTTAAAATAGCCCGGTTATAAAAAGTCAGGGCATTTAGCGGATCTAATTCCAGTACTTTGTCATAATCCTCCATGGCTCCCGGCAAATCTTCCTTTTTATATCTTGCAAGTGCTCTATAATAATATGCTCTTGAATTTGAGGAATCTACCTTTATCATAAAGTCAAAATCCTGGATAGCCTTGTCCATATCTCCTTTATAATACCAAATGATTCCTCTTCTGAAAAAAGCCTCAATGTTGTATTTATTTATACTGATTGCTTTGCTGCAATCATCAAGTGCTTTGTCAAATTCCTTTTTCATTGACCATATAAGGCTTCGGTTAAGAAAAGCCTGGTAATTATTTGAGTTAAGTAATATTGCTTCGTTAAAATCCTGTAATGCCCCGGTAGTATCATTCATTAACATTCGGGTAAAGCCCCTGCTCGAATAGATATCCGGGTTAACCGGATCAATTTCCAGGGCAGAATTGTAATTTTCCAGAGCGCTGTAATAGTTATTAAGTCTTTCTTCAGTTATCCCCCGGTAATGATAGGCATGGGTAAAATAAGGATGAAGGCTTATGGCTTTGGTAAAATCAGAACGTGCACCGATGTAATCTCCAAGGTTATACTTTGCAAGCCCTCTGAAAAAGTAGGGCTGAAAAAGTTCAGGATTTATTTTTATAACCAGATTGAATTTTCTGATAGCATCTGCGTTATCATTTCTATATAAACTTCTTTGTCCCTGATTAATATAATGCTGAATATTTATTTGGGCAAAAACTCCCTGGTTATTAAGGAGTAGCAAGAAAAGGATGAGTAGTGATAATTTATGTATTTTTTGCTTTAACATTGATTTTTAAAAATGAAGAATCAATTTTATTAAAGGCTAAAAGTACAAAACTAAACGGATTGTTGTTTTTGAAGCTTGATAAAAGTTTTCTTTATGCAATGATATTTGAGCTCTTCAGTGATTTTTTATAAAAGTTCCAGAATAAAAAAACCACACTCGGGAGAATGTGGTTTTAAAAGTTTTATAAAATACCATCTAAATCTTTTTTGGTACAACATAAGGATCACGATAATCCCTGCTAAGCATTTTATTTGCATCCTTGTCTTTAATAAATTCCTCAGTTTCCCCGTTAAAGGTTAACTGTCTGTTTAACCTGTAGGAAATATTTGCGAGCAAAGGTAAAGCTGAAGAATAATAGCCTTTCTCAATATCACAATTCAAATCATCATGTTTCCCTGACCTGATTGCATCAATAAAATTAGCATAATGCTCTGATCCTCCGGGAGCTGCCAGGTAGGCAGATTTCTTTTCCGTTTTTTCATCTGATTGCATTGCAGAGCCGGCAAAAGGTTCTTTTTCCCGTTTTCTGAAAGCTACCCATGTCGATCCGTTTATTGCCATCCACCCTTCAGTGCCGAGGAAAATATTCCCAATTTTTATATTAAGTATTGACTCCCCATCTGTATATCTTCCACGGGTTTCAAACTCAAGCATTTTCCCATCATCATAGTAGAACAAAGAAGTTTGCGTATTTGCTGTTTCCTGTGCGCATTCTTTGGGATCAATACCGTAGATACCACCGTATGAAGAAATATTTACAGGATGTTCATTTTTATTTAAACCCCAGCGTGCAATATCAAATTGATGAGGTCCCTGATTTCCGGTATCCCCATTTCCTGTTTCCCAGAACCAGTGCCAGTTATAATGGCCTTTTTTCTCATTGTATGGTCTTTGTGGGGCAGGCCCCAGCCACATGTCGTAATGCAATCCGGGAGGTGGCTCTGAATCAGCTGAAATACCAAATGAATCCCGTGGTTTATAACATGATCCTTTGGCAAGATAAA
>JAOZKQ010000539.1 GCA_029935275.1 Bacteroidales bacterium
CTCAGATTGGGAACCCGGATGGCGAAGATAAACCGAACAAAAAATATTATGACCCTAGGGCATGGCTGAGAAAAGGCCAGGAAAGTTTTATTGAAAGACTTACTGAAGCTTTTGATGATTTAAATGCTTTGAATAAGAACGTTTAATAAAATATTCAAATTCATAAAGCCGGGGTTCTATAACAATTTTGTTATGGCTCCGGCTTTTTATTTTTCCGGAATATAATGCGATAAAGTTGTCCCGCTTTCGAAAACCCGGCTTTTAAATTGAAAAATTATTATCTATGAGAAATTATTATATCCATTTTGCCAGGATTGCTTTTATAATCATTATCACCTTCTCAATACATTCAGGTATGTATGCTCAATCTACAAAATCAGGCCAGACAGCTAAAGTTTTCACTTCGGATACAAGTTCAATGCAATATCTTTTATACCTGCCAAAAAACTATCAGGAAGAAAAATCAGCCTTTCCCCTGATAATGTTCCTGCATGGATCAGGTGAAAGGGGCTCAGACATTGAACTTGTAAAAATGCACGGCCCACCAAAACTGGTTGATAAAAAAGACTTCCCGTTTATTATTATATCTCCACAATGTCCTGCAGGGCAAAGATGGGATATTGAATTATTGAATGAACTACTTGACGATATTATTTCGAAATACAATGTTGATAAAAGCAGGATCTATTTAACCGGATTAAGCATGGGTGGCTATGGCACATGGGCATTTGCTTCAAAATATCCTGAGAAATTTGCTGCAATTGCCCCAATCTGTGGTGGTGGTGATCCCGGGAATGTCGTGAAAATTAAAAATATTCCTGTATGGGTGTTTCATGGAGCAAAGGACTCTGCTGTACCTCTTGCCAGGTCAGAAGAGATGGTAAAAGCCCTTAGAAAAGCCGGTGGTTTTGTTACTTTCACTGTTTACCCGGAAGCAGGGCATGATTCCTGGACAGACACATATAACAATAAGGCATTATACGAATGGTTTCTTAATTTTATAAAAAAATAATCTAGTGTAAACATTTTAATAATCTTATTATGGATAAAGCGATATTGATTGGTACAATTCTGGCTCTGGTTTCCCTTCTTATAATAATTGGATGCAAACAAAAATCAGATGTCAAGGACAATGACCAGGTTCAGTTTACAAGTGAAGTTATTCATCCTGAATGGTCAAAAAATATTAATATTTACGAAGTAAATGTAAGGCAATTCACAGAGGAAGGGACCTTTAAAGCCTTTGAAAATCATCTTCCACGTTTAAAAGAGTTTGGAATCGACGTTTTATGGTTTATGCCTATTAATCCTATCGGCGTAATAAACCATAAAGGGGAACTTGGAAGCTACTATTCAGTAAAAAACTATATGGATGTCAACCCTGAGTATGGGAACCTGGATGATTTTAAAGCATTAGTTTCAAAAGCTCATGAATTCGGCTTTCATGTGTTAATCGACTGGGTCCCCAATCATTCCTCATGGGATAACCCTATTGCAGAAGAACATCCTGAATGGTATATTAAAGACTCAACAGGAAGTTTTATCCCGCCTTTGGGAACAGACTGGACTGATGTTATCCAACTGGACTGGTCGCAACAGGGATTACAGGATTATATGATTGAAGCCTTCAAATTTTGGCTAAACATTGGAGTCGATGGTTTCAGGGTAGATCATCCTCATAAAACACCACCGGAATTCTGGGAACGGGCCAGGCTTGAACTTGATGAAATCAAACCCGTATTAATGCTGGCCGAGAATGAAGACCAGTTGGAGTTTATGGAAAGGGGCTTTGACATGAACTACGCCTGGGAACTTCATCATATAATGAATGAAGTAGCACAGGAAAAAAAGAATACCAGGGACTTGGTAAAATATTTCAACAAAGAAAACAAGACCTATCCTAAAAATGTTTACAGGCTTAATTTTATGACCAACCATGATGAGAATTCATGGGCCGGAACGATCAATGAAAGAATGGGTGATGCTCAGAAAGCCCTGGCTGTATTCACTTTTACTATACCGGGAGTACCCCTGCTTTATAATGGTCAGGAAGTCTGCCTGGACAAACGATTGAAGTTTTTTGAAAGGGACCCAATTACCTGGGATGAATGCGAATTAACCGGCTTTTATAAAGATCTTATAA
>JAOZKQ010000101.1 GCA_029935275.1 Bacteroidales bacterium
CTGGGTGAGATTGACAGGGCTGCTCAAACATTTCTTGTAGCTGCTGAAGAATGTAAAAGATTACCTGGTGAATATTTAAGTCTGGACTGGACTGCAGCTGGAGAAGGGAAAGAAGGATGGGTGAAGTATTTCCCGGTGGGGTTGATTGCAGGAATAGCACCTTTTAATTTTCCTTTAAATCTGGCTGTACATAAAATTGCCCCGGCACTGGCTGCAGGTAATCCCATTATCCTGAAGCCGTCACGCTCAACTCCTTTGTCTGTACTTGAACTTGCAAAGATTATATCGGCAACTTCTTTTCCCAAAGGAGCGGTTTCTATTTTACCTATGAACCGTACAGCAGGAAATCAAATGGTTACAGATGAGAGGTTTAAATTACTTAGTTTTACGGGGTCCCCTGCAGTTGGCTGGAAAATGAAAAGAGATGCAGGGAGAAAAAAAGTAATCCTTGAATTGGGAGGAAATGCAGGAGTAATTGTTACTGAATCATCTGATTTAGATCTTGCTGTGAAAAAATGTCTGGTTGGTGGCTATGCTTATTCAGGCCAGGTATGCATCCATGTTCAGCGGATATATGTACAGGAAAGTATTCTTGAGGAATTCTCCGCAAAGTTTACAAAAGCAGTCAAGGGATTGAAAGTTGGTGATCCATTATCTGCGGAAACGGATGTGTCAGTTATGATTGACCAGGCTAATGCGGACAGAGTTGAGGAATGGGTGGAAGAAGCCGTTAAGGATGGAGCCAGGGTTCTGGCCGGTGGGAATAAAAAAGATACATATTTTGAGCCTACACTACTAACTGCAACTCATAATGACATGAAAGTCTGTTCGCTTGAAGTATTTGGTCCGGTGGTGACACTGGAGAAGTATCAGTCATTTAGTCAGGCTCTGGAATATATTAATGATTCGAGATATGGTTTGCAGGCGGGTGTTTTTACCAATTCAATTAAGGAAATGAATCAGGCTTTTTATAAATTGGATGTTGGATCAGTTATTATTAACGATGTGCCTACTTTCAGGGTTGATCATATGCCTTATGGGGGTGTTAAAGACTCAGGTCTAGGCCGGGAAGGCCTGAAATATACTATAATGGAAATGATGGAGCCGAAACTGCTGGTGAAAAATACCTGAATTATAAATATCTGATTCTTTATCGGGTAAACTATATTTATCCAGTAAATAAATTCCTTTTTTATAAACAAATTTTGCATTTTTCCGTAAGCTTATTAGCAGATTTATTTTTTTCTTGTCTATTAATTTTCTATTTTTGCACGGTTTTTGTAGTAAATCAGATCTGGAATATTTAGCTCAGGTTTTAGATTAACAAAGAAATATGGATTTATTATTATTGGTTAAAGGAATATTAATTGGAGTACTGATGTCTTTTCCTTTTGGGGCAATGGGCATGTTATGTATTCAAAGAACAATAAATAGCGGGCGGATATCAGGTTTTTTATCTGGTATGGGGGTAGCTACCGGAGATACTATTTATGCCGTTATTGCTGGTTTTGGCGCTTCATTTATTGTTCATTTTATTGAGGAGAGACAATTTGTTTTTCAAATACTTGGATCAGCAATTATTATCCTCCTTGGAATAAATGTGTTTCTTTCCAATCCTGTAAAGAAATTCCGGCTTCGCAGAAAAGAAGAAAAAAAATATAAATGGCATTTCTTCTCAAGCTTTTTATTGACTTTAACTAACCCTTTTATCTTATTTGCTTTTGTGGCGGTATTTACTACGTTGAATTTATTTGACAGAGATTCTTTTATGCCTGCTTTAACCATCATTCTTGGAATATTTGCAGGGGCTTCTACATCCTGGTTCCTTCTAAGCTCGGTTGTCAATCATTTCAGGTCAAAGTTCAGATTAAGACGGATATACTGGTTAAATAAAATTGCCGGTTTCGTTATCTTTATATTTGGCTTTGTAGCTGCAATAAATATTATTATTGCAGGTTGATCCTAAAGTTTGCCTGTTATTCAGAATATCAAAAAAACCTTATTTGAGTAAAGTTGTTCTTTTAGTTAAAGAACCGGATAATTTTGTATAATACTATTGGTCTAATAAAAATAGTTATTTTTGGAACAATTTATTTACATATTTGTATAGGGAACTTCTATTAATTACTTTGCAACAAGATTTTCAGAGTTTTTTATAGACGATTAAGATTTTTGAAGAACTATCGGGATAATTCAAAAAAATGTTAAGAAGTATATGGAAAACTCTGAAAACCCGTAGGGAGCAAGCATAATAAACAATCTGACTTCGCCAAAATATTTATGGCTTGCATCTTATTCATTATCCTTGTTTCTTGAAAGAAAGGAATTATTAGAAGTTCCCTTAAGTCAGATAATTCGTTTTATATACACAATCTTAAATTATTTTTAATGAAACTAATACCCCTGGTTCTTATTTGCTTATTATTGTTGGTGTCCTGCCAAACAGAAACAGCTGAATCCAAGGCTGCCCGTATTCATGATAAAGTTTTAACAGTTGATACACATTGTGACACCCCAATGATGTTATTTAGTAGAGGATTTGATCCCGGAAAAAGAAATGAAAATGGCAGGGTGGATTTTGTGAGGATGAAAGAAGGGGGAATGGATGCTATGTTCTTTGCTGCCTTTCTTGGACAGGGGCCCAGAACTGCTGAAGGCAACGAAAGGGCAAAAGCTAAGGCCTTTGAAATAATTGACTCTGTGTATGCAGCAGTTGAAAGATATTCTGACTTAGCAGAAATATGTACTACACCTGATGATGCTTACCGGGCAGAACAGGAAGGGAAGCGGGCTATTTATCTGGGTATGGAGAATGGATATCCGGTTGGTAATGATTTGAACCTTATTCAATCTTATTATGATCGCGGTGTGCGGTATATCACTTTATGCCATACAGCTAATAATGATATTTGTGATTCATCGACTGACCGCAAAGGAAGTGAGTATAATGGCTTAAGTAGTTTTGGAGAATCTGTGCTAAATGAGATGAACCGCCTAGGAATGATTATTGATGTTTCTCATATTTCTGATAGCTCATTTTATGATGTTATCCGTCTTTCCAATGCTCCTGTGATAGCTTCTCATTCATGTGCCAGGTCCCTGTGTGATAACCCAAGGAATATGGATGATGATATGTTAAATAAACTGGCAGAAAACGGGGGCGTAATTCAAATGTGCATATTAAGTGATTATGTTAAGACCCCGGAACCTTATCCTGCGAGAGACTCTGCTTTTACTGTTTTGCGTGAAAAGTTTCATGATTATGATGAAATGACAGAAGATGAAAAGCAAGTGGTCAGATCAGAATGGTCAGAACTTGGAAAGAAATACCCTCGCAAACTGGCTAATGTTTCAGATGTTGTAAACCATATTGATCATATCGTGAAAGTAGCCGGAATTGATCATGTGGGAATTGGGACCGATTTTGATGGAGGAGGAGGGGTTGAAGGATGTGAGGATGTAAGTCAAATGGGCAATATTACCCTTGAATTAGTAAAACGCGGATACACTGAAAAAGAAATAGAAAAGATTTGGGGTGGAAACTTTATGCGGGTTTTTAGAGAAGTGCAAGATCAGGCAGAGGAAAACTCATAGATTAGTGTGAGGTCGTGTATTTTGGTGGTTGCTCCGTACAAATAGCACATTTGTTTTTTTGCCGACCTGTCTGCCAAACAGGCAGGCACACTGGCAAACCAGAAAAAACCAAAAAGCCTGTCCCTTATTTTAATAGGGAAGCTATTTTTTATCAAGGCTCTGCTAATAATAAGAACTTAAATATGAAGAGAACCAGGATTAATGAATAAAACACTGAGGAATATTTTAGCAATCAGTATTGCAATTTTACCAATCAATATTATAATGATTTGGTATAGACTTGGGCAGACTGAAAATTTCTCGACAACTGATATGACAGTTTATCCTCTGCTTTTTGGTGGCGGAACAATTATTCTTATCCTTTTACTAAACAAATATCTCCTAAAAGCAAGTTTTAAGGAAACTTTTAATTCGAAAGAAGGGCTCTGGTATTGGGATGTTTTAATTGGTATTGGTTTGACAGTAATTTATTTTGCAATGTTCTTTTTAGAAAAAGCGACACTTTATAAATGGATACCTAATCCTAATCCTCCAAACACAGAGCTCATTGATGTAATGATTGATTTATCAAACAGTCCTTTGTTAATGATCATTTGGTTTGGTCCGGTTTTATGGATTGGAATTGCACTTTTCGAAGAATTATCAAGAACATTCTTATTAAAAACATTATGGAATATTAATGATAACAAAGACTGGCAAATTATAGCAATATTTTTGACTTCGGCACTTATTGGATTTGTTCATATGTATCAGGGAACAGCCGGAATAATTTCAATTGGCCTTAAAAGTGTGGTAGTGAGTTTTTACTTTTACAAATACCGCCGATTATTACCATTGATTATATCTCACGGGCTTTATGATGGCTTGCAGTTTGCATTTTTTGTAATGCAATTTCAAAATTAATACCTCCCAGGCTGTTTAAAGAAAAGAATCTTATACGTTTGCTAAAGCAAGATCAAGCGATTCAAACTTTCTCTGGTAATCCCGGATAGAAAGATTAATTATCTCATGTGCTTCTTCAATCCCATAAGTGTGGGTGATTTCACAATCTCTTTTGTTTCCGGGTAGATCTTTGTAAGTAAGAAAGTAATGCTTTAACCTTGCGATTACCATTGGTGGGATGTCATCAATAGTTTTATATCCGCCATAAACGGCATCATTGTTTAAAACAGCAATGATTTTATCATCAGCCTCATTTTCGTCAATCATTCTAAAGCCACCAATTGGACGTGCCCTGACAAGTATATCCCCGTGGGTTATTTCTTTTTCGGTAAGAATACAAATATCTATAGGGTCTCTATCCCCTTTAATATCTTTATTTCCTGTTTTTTCCTGACTATATTCAGCTACTTTATCACCACTATATGTTTGAGGGATGAATCCATAAAGGGCAGGAACCAGGTTTGAGTACTTCTGAGGCCTGTCAATTTTCAGATAGCCGGAGACTTTGTCAACCTCATATTTTACGGTATCTTTGGGTACCATCTCAATAAAACAGGTAATAATATCAGGTGCTTCAGGTCCTATATCTACTCCATGCCATGGATGGGATTTATAGCGCAGGCCCATTAGTCGTCCTATAGGGTCCATTATTCTTGTGCTCATAAATTCAGGTATTTTAGATTTGATGCAAAGTTATTATTTTCAACGGAATAAGTGAAAAGTAATTACAACATTTACAGGGCTGATGCATTATAAAATTAATCTCAAGTGATTATTAATGAATTGGTTTTAAAAAACATGAAAGAATAAATTCACCAAAATGGAACAATCTGATTGTCAATATGGGAAAATATAAAGCGTTTGCCCTGATATCATTTATAAATGAGTAATTAGTTTTTCAAGGCCAATCAACCTGGAGCCTTTCAGTAATAAGGTGTTGTTGACCGGTGGATGTGCTTTAAAATATGCAATAAGTTCATTTATTTCAGGAAATGTCCGGATATCCATCCCCTCTGTTGCTTTCGTGAAATTCTCGCCAACCAGTATAAGTTTTACATTGGGCTGGTCTTTAATTAATTCTGCAATCCTGCGATGTTCAAAATATGTGTCGCCTCCCAGTTCCAGCATATCTCCCAATACTAATATTTTACTTGGCTCTTTTAACTTAAGGAATTCTTTAATAGCAGCTTCCATACTTGTAGGGTTGGCATTGTATGCATCCAGAATAAGAGTGTTATTCCGGGAGTTGAAAACCTGTGACCTGTTGTTGTGGGGGATGTAAGATTCTACCGCTGATTTGATTTTTTTAGGTTCAAGGCCAAAATGCATGCCTACTGCAATGCTGGCAATAAGGTTCTCGAGGTTATAGGACCCAAAAAGGTGGGTCTTTAAGTCGAATTCTTCATTATTAATTTTCCAATAAACCTCCATAAAAGGTACAGAACTAATTATCTTAAAACTACCATTATGTTCAATACCAGTTGGATTGTATGGAATGGTTTTGTCAGAAGGCTGAATCAGGCTGTTAAGTAATCTGTTTCCGGTATTGATAAATATACTTCCATTATTTGCCCGAAGCCAATCATAAAGCTCGGACTTGGCTTTTACAACATTTTCAAAAGAACCAAATTCCCCAATATGTGCACGGCCAATATTTGTTATTAAACCATGAGTAGGTTCGATAATTTTACAAAGATCTGCAATTTCTCCCGGATGATTTGCCCCAACTTCCACAATTCCAAATTGTGTTTCAGGCTTAATTTTTAATAATGTAAGTGGTACGCCAATATGATTATTTAGATTTCCTTTTGTTGATATTACTTTAAATTTCAATCCCATTATAGTGGAAAGCAACTCTTTTGTAGTTGTTTTACCATTGGATCCTGTAATGGCAATAATAGGAATATCAATCTGTTCTCTATGGTATTTTGCCAGAGATTGTAAAGTTTGCAGCACATCTTCCACCAATATATTGCGGGCATCCTTTTTTAAGGAAGAATCGTCAATAATGGCGTAGGAACATCCATTTTCAATAGCTGTTTCAGCATATTTATTTCCATCAAAATTCTCACCTTTCAAAGCGAAGAATATAGATCCCTCTATAATATTTCTGGAATCGGTAGTGATGCCAGAAGTGGCAAGGAAGATGCTATGAAGTTTTTTAATATTCATTTGGTGCTAAAATAAAAAAACCTCATTAAAAAATGAGGTTTTTTCTTAAGTATTTATTTTTTTTACATTCCGGATGGAGATCCAACCCGTATCATAGCACATCTGAAACCAATATCATCGCGCGATTCACCTTCATCAAGGAACCTCCTTGATCCCGGAGATAACCAATAAGGTTTGTCTCGCCATGAACCACCTTTATATACTCTTGCTTTATCAGAGATAAGTGAGTTAAAGTCATTAGGATCCTGTGAATACATGTTTCCTTGAGCATTTGGATTATTTGTATTCCAATCTGAACCACCTGATGGTTTTAATGAAGATGTGACATCTCCATCTTTGTAATTTCTGTTATCTGCTTTTTGATAATTATGTCTTCCTGCTGCTTCATCGGGGCTGATCTCTACGTATTGGAGTCTTCCCAAACTGTCTTTTTCAGCAACAGAACCATCTTCATTTCTTGCTTTCACTTTAAATACGTTTCCTCTAAATGGGTTAAATTCATCAACTTCCTGATGGTTAA
>JAOZKQ010000102.1 GCA_029935275.1 Bacteroidales bacterium
AAGATATATACCGCGTAGCGGTTATAGTATTGTAGTTAGTTGTTTAATAATTTAAATTCCCCTCATATAAACAAAAAAGGGCCAGAATGTCCCCTTTTTCTAGTTAGGTATATTTGCTTTTAGGTTATTTTTGCAGCATAAAATTCCCGATTCATTCGGGCAATATTTACAATAGAAATTTCCTTTGGGCATTGTGCTTCACAGGCGCCTGTATTTGTGCAATTCCCGAATCCTAATTCATCCATTTTTTGTACCATGGCTTTCACTCGTTCTTTGGCTTCAACCTGACCCTGTGGGAGTAGGGCTAATTGAGATACTTTTGCTGAAACGAATAGCATTGCCGAAGCATTTTTACATGTTGCTACACAGGTACCACAACCAATACAAATACCGGCATCAAAAGCTCGATCTGCATTTTCTTTTTTAACAGGAATAGAATTTGCTTCCGGTGCGGAACCTGTATTTGCGGAAATATATCCACCAACCTGTATGAGTTTATCAAAAGCATTTCTGTCAACAATCAGGTCCTTTACTACCGGAAAAGCTCTTGATCGCCAGGGTTCAACAGTTATTTTATCTCCATCTTTAAAAACACTCATGCTTAATTGGCATGTAGTTACACCTTTTTCCGGTCCATTGGGTATTCCGTTAATATATAATCCACACATACCACAAATACCTTCCCTGCAATCACTATCAAAAGCAATAGGATCTCCGTTTTCTTTTATAAGTTTATCATTGAGATAATCTAACATTTCAAGAAAGGTCATTTCAGAAGAAACGCCACCCAGCTTATAGGTAACAAATTTCCCTTTTTCTTGTTTATTTTTCTGACGCCAGATCTTAAGTGTTATGTTCATATCATATAACTTTTGAGTATTAATTATTTCTTCCTATTTATAGCTTCTTTGTGTTGGCTTGACAAATTCAAACACAAGTTCTTCCTTATTTAATTTGGGACTTGACATTTCTCCGGTATATTCCCATGCTGCAACATAAGAATAATTAGCATCGTCACGCTTGGCTTCTCCGTCTTCAGTTTGATACTCTTCTCTGAAATGTGCTCCGCACGATTCTTTCCGGTTTAGTGCATCAATGACGATCAAGTTGGCAATTTCAAAAAAGTCAGCTATCCGACCTGCTTTTTCAAGTTCCTGATTAAGTTCATTTAATTCACCTGAAACTTTAACATCTTTCCAGAATTCTTCCTTAAGTTCTTGTATCAGTTTTAGAGCTTTTTCTAATCCTTTTTCATTTCTTTTCATCCCGGAATAAGTCCATACAATATGACCTAGTCGTTTATGGAAAGATGTAGGAGTTTGAGTGCCTTTTACTGCTAGTAGTTTTTTTAGTTTGTCCTTAACTGTTTTTTCAGCTTTATCAAATTCAGGGGTATCTGTCGAAATCCGTGGAGTTTTAATCTCATCAGCCAGATAATTACCAATGGTAACAGGTAAGATAAAATATCCATCTCCTGCGCATTGCATAAGAGAACTTGCCCCGAGGCGATTAGCACCATGATCAGAGAAATTAGCTTCTCCGATTGCATACAAGCCTGGAATGGAAGTCATAAGATTATAATCAACCCATAATCCACCCATCGTATAATGTGAAGCGGGATATATTCGCATGGGTTCTTTATAGGGATTTATTCCAGTAACTTTTCTATACAAATCAAAAAGAGTTCCATATTTAGCCTTAATATTTTCCTCTCCTTGATTATTAATAGCATCTTTAAAATCCAGATAAACTGCTAATCCTGTATTTCCCACACCATAGCCCTCATCACATCTTTCTTTAGCTGCTCTGGAAGCGACATCTCTTGGAACCAGATTTCCGAAAGCTGGATACCTTCTTTCAAGATAATAATCTCTTTCTTCTTCTTTTATTTCGTTCGCATGTCTTTTATCTGCTTTTTCCTTTGGTACCCATACCCTTCCATCGTTTCGCAGAGACTCAGACATTAGGGTGAGTTTTGCCTGGTACTCATTTAATTGTGGGATACTGGTTGGATGAATTTGTGCCATGCTTGGGTTGGCTAAAAAAGCTCCCTTTTTAAAAGCGGCCAGGGCCGCTGAACCATTTGAATTTATTGCAAGTGTTGACAGGTAATATACAGTTCCAAAACCTCCGGTGGCAAAAACGACAGCATGGGCAGAATGTCGCTCAATCTCACCGGTTATTAAATTTCTTGTTATTATTCCTCTTGCTTTTCCATCAATTACAACAAGCTCGAGCATATCCCTTCGAGTGAATATTTTTGCTTTACCAGCCTTTATTTGCCTACTTAATGACTGGTAGGCAGCTAAAGTGCATTGCTGCCCTGTTTGTCCCTGGGCATAAAAAGTTCTGGAAACCTGTACACCTCCAAAGGAACGATTATCAAGATAGCCACTATATTCTCTTGCAAAGGGAACTCCTTGGGCAACAAATTGATCAATAATATTGTTACTTACTTCAGCCGCACGGTAAACATTTCCTTCTCTTGCACGAAAGTCACCCCCCTTTATCATATCATAAAATAAACGGTAGTTACTATCAGCATCATTTTTATAATTTTTAGTCGCGTTGATACCACCTTGTGAAGCAATTGAATGTGCTCTTCGTGAGGAATCTTGAAACACATAGACTTTTACGTTATATCCTAGCTCAGCAAGAGATGCCGCTGCGGATGCCCCTGCCGCTCCAGCCCCAACAACAATTATATCAAGGTTTTTCTTATTTGCAGGATTAACAAGTTTAACTGAAGCTTTATATTTAGTCCATTTTTCCGCTAAAGGACCTTCAGGGATCTTTGCATCTAATTTTGTCATAATAATATAAAGTTGTTTTTAGAATTTTTATTTAAAAAAATAAATTACAATTGGAATAATACAAAAACCAAGTGGTACTATAATCGAATAGATTAAACCGATTCCTTTGATAATAGGAGTATAAGTTTCGTGATTTAATCCAAGAGTTTGAAATGCAGATTGAAATCCGTGATTTAAATGAAAGGCAAGGATAAGAAAAGAAAAAAGATAAAAAACAATATATCCGGGTAGTTGAAATAAGTCATGTGCCATTCCATAAAAATTTTCATGGTCTCCTTCGATTAATCCCAGTTTAACAAAATAAAAGTTTACGAAATGAATAACAAGGAAAATAAAAATAATTCCACCAAGATATATCATGTATTTTGAAAAGAAAGAAGTCTGTGTTTCTGCGGTTTTCTTATAACGGATTGGTCTGGCTAACCAATTTTGAATTTGAAGAATCACTCCCCAAAGAATATGTATTAGAAATCCGCCCATTAATACAAGCTCAAATGTTTTAACGATAGGGTTTACTGCCATAAAATGTGCTGCCTTATTGAAGGACGATGGGTCATCAGATAATAGGAATAGATTAATTCCTAAATGAACCAGCAGAAAGATTATTAAAAAAAGGCCTGCCAGAGCCATTACAAACTTTTTGGTAATTGATGAACCTAGAAACTTACTCATAAGAAATTTATTTAATTATATAATTTACAATTATTAAATTTGGACACAAATCTATGTATTTAGAAATGTAAAATATATGTTGAAAAACATGTTTCAGGTATATATTGTTTGTTAATATGAGAAAAAATTAAATATCAAATACATATATAATAATATAAAGATATTCGTATTCTAATTTAGAACAAAAATAAATATGAGCTTTGTCCTTAAATGGACTGGAATACGGTTTTGATATTTAGTTAATCCACTGATATTAAATGTATTAAAAATACGAGTATTATGATTTTAAATTCTGAAAAAATAAACTATAAACTTAGTGGCTCAGGAATTCCGCTTGTGTTATTGCATGGTTACCTGGAATCTGTCGAGATTTGGAATGGCTTTGGTGCAAAACTTTCCAAGACTTTTAAAGTTCTGATGATTGATTTGCCGGGCCATGGAAAATCAGCATCTTATGAAGAAATAAACAAGATGGAAGATATGGCAGCTCAAATAAATGAGATAACGGAGGAACTAGGCTTTCATAATTTTTTTCTTATAGGACATTCATTAGGGGGCTATGTATCATTGGCTTTTCTTGAGTTGTTTCCTGAAAAACTGCTGGGCATTTCATTATTCCATTCACACCCTCTTGCTGATAGCACTGAAACGATAGAAAAAAGAAAACGTGAAATAGAACTTGTAATGCACGGCAGGAAAGAATTGATATGTCAGGTAAATATAGCCAAGGCATTTGCTGATGAGAACCTGGAGAAGTTTAAGATTAAGATTGATTTGGCTAAGCAAATTGCGATTAATACACCCGATAAGGGTGTTATTGCCACACTGAAAGGAATGATACAAAGGCCTGACCGGAGCCAACTTCTTATGGAAACAAGCTTGCCCTTTTTGTGGATTTTGGGAGAAAAGGATAATTACATTCCTTACCCGGATATTACTAAAAAAGTCTCCCTGCCACTAAATACGAGCTTAGTAGTCTTGCAAAACAGCGGCCATCAGGGTTTTTTGGAAGAAGAAAAGCAATCACTTGAAGTAATAGAAGAATTTATTCAAAAATATTTGACTAATTAGTGTGTGTCTATAAAGTCCGATTTCTTCGTTACGCTCGCCAAAAAATTGATCATTTACAAAAGTAAACTCCCAATTTTTAGGCTTCGCAAGCCTCGAACTCTAACTTTCTATTTCAAACACTTGACTTTAAACACTGACTCTAATTAAGGTTCATAGTTTCTGGTTTTGAAATATACTCGATAGCTTTTAGCAGTGTCTGATCAATATCTTTCCAGATGGGGTAGAATCCTGCATTATCCAGAATATTTCTTCCAATATATGCTTTAATTTGCGTGGAAATTATAAATTGAGATTCCTTTTTATCCTGAATTGATGACAATACCCCGTTTTTATTTGCATATTTATTAAACTGTGTATAAATGTGTTGAGATTCAAGGTATTGTTTAAGTTTTTCGGGAGTTTTATATAATTCCAGTGATGTTCTGTTTTTATCAGAATATTCAAAGGCAAACTTGTAAATTATACCTTTATTCCGGACTTTAAGAAAATAGGGAGTTGCCCAGCTTGTATCAATTGGAATAAAAACATCAGGCATAATACCCCCTCCACCATAAACAATTTTCCCCTTAGGTGTTGTATATTTCAGCGAATCGTTAAAATGAATGCTATCAGCTTTTTCAAATTCTCCATTTACAAAACGATCCTGCAGGTCGTGCATGTAATTAGCATAACCTTTATTATAAGGTTTTTGAATACATCTTCCGGTGGGTGTATAATAGCGGGCTACTGTCAGTCGTATTGCCGAGCCGTCGGATAACATTAATGGTTCCTGAACAAGTCCTTTGCCAAACGAGCGCCTTCCAATAATTGTGCCCCTGTCGTTATCCTGTATTGCCCCGGCTACAATTTCACTTGCTGATGCAGACCATTCATCCATTAAGATTACTATATCACCATTTTTGCAATTGCCGGATCCATCAGCATAGAAATTTTCCCTTGTCTGAGTCCTTCCTTCTGTGTAAACGATAAGTGTCTCATCTTCCAAAAACTGATTAGCCAGTTTTATAGCTGCATCCATGTAGCCTCCTCCATTACTTCTCAAATCAACTATCAGCTGGTTCATGCCTTTTTCTTTCAGTTGGGTCAGGCCATCCATGAATTCGTCATAAGTTGTACGGGCAAATTTTGTAATTTTTATATAGCCTGTGGAATCATTTACCATATAGGCTACATCTACACTATACAGTGGGATTTTATCTCTGGTAATAGTGAATTCAATAATCTCTGTTACGTCGTGGCGTGAAATCCCAACTTTTACTTTTGTTCCCCTGGGTCCTTTAAGTCTTTTTACAATGCTATCCTGGTGAATCTTCACTCCTGCAACAATTTCATCGTTTATTTCAATAATGCGATCACCAGCGGCCAAACCTATTTTTTCGGATGGGCCACCTGAAATAACAGAACCTATGACTACTGTATCGTCAGGCATGGTAAAAGAAACTCCAATTCCATCAAAATTTCCTTCCAGTGGTTCATTTACCCGCTGAACATCCCGGGCAGGTATATAAATAGAATGGGGATCAAGATGTTCTAAAATTTGGGGGATTGCTACTTCCTCCAATTCTCCCCGGTTTACCGTATCTACGTAAGCAGCTTCAATAAAACTTAATATTCCATCAAGTTTATCTGGTTTTTTATGAAATGACCTGGTGCTTACGCCCTGGCTTTTATTGAGTTGTAGTCCGATTAATATTCCTCCTGCTAATACAATAGAAAGTAAAACAGGAAGATATATGCTTAGTTTTTTATTTTTATACATTTTCAAAAAAAATTAAATCTCCATTTGAGCAATATCTATATTTGCCCTTTTCAAGAGGTTAAGCCCGGATTCATCACGATACTTTTCAACAAAAACAACCCTGGTAATACCTGATTGAATAATTAGTTTAGAGCATTCAAGACAAGGAGAAGTAGTGACATATAATGTGGCATTTTCGCTACTGTTATTAGACTTGGCTACTTTTGTTATGGCATTTGCTTCAGCATGCAAAACATAGGGTTTTGTTTTGCCGTTTTCATCCTCACATACATTTTCAAACCCTGCCGGTGTGCCATTATATCCATCAGAAATAATCATTCGGTCCTTAACAATCAAGGCGCCAACTTTTTTTCTTTTACAATAGGAGTTTTTTGACCAGGTTCCGGCCATCTCCAGATAACGTTTATCAAACAGAGGTTGCCTTTTTCCGTAAGGATCCGGCAAATTTGTTTTTGTAGTCATTATAAAGCTATTAACACACAAAAAACCCTCGGGTTCTGAGGGCTTTTTGTTAGTACCCAGGGCCGGGGTCGAACCGGCACGATATTGCTATCACTGGTGTTTGAGACCAGCGCGTCTACCAATTCCGCCACCTGGGCAAAGTAATAAATTTAACAGTTTCAAAGATATAAACAATAATTAAATGTTAAGCTCATAGTAGCTAGTTACCAGTTGCGGAATTGACCGCCCACATCCTGGCCCTTCACTAAAATTGTCCACTGGACAATTTCTTTACGTTCAGTCCTGCCACCTGGGCAAATTAATATTTAAATACTTTCAAAGATCTAAACAAATAACCAAGTTCAATATTTACCTTCAACCTTCAACCTTCAACCTTCAACCTTCAACCTTCAAATTGGTTTGCGAAGATAATTATT
>JAOZKQ010000540.1 GCA_029935275.1 Bacteroidales bacterium
TTTTTTATTTGCTTCATTCCAAGAACATTTGTATAAAATTTCTCAATTTCTTTATGATCAGAAATAGATAATGCGATATGTTCTAATTTCATTTTATAAATTTATAGCCAGTTCATAAGCATCATGAATAGCGTCCTGGGCTTTGCCTACTTTTTGGGCATCACCAACAAAATGCATAGGTATTGAACCAACATTTTTGAAAGGCACATAGCTATTCATACCTGTAGCAACTACGATTTTATCAACGCTTTTGATTACTTTCTTGCCTTCTTCACCAACTATAAATACTTGGTCTTCATTAATCTCTACTACTTTATGATTGACAAATATTTCGGTGTTTTTGGCTTTTAGCCTTTTCAGGGTCATGCTCTTTTCAATCATCTCCATACCACGGGCTATTTCGCTCAACATCTCAACAACAACTACCTGATTATTTGCATCCACTAACTTTGAAGCGACTTCAAGCCCTATCAGTCCTCCTCCTATTATCAGGACTTTCTGGTTTGCCGGCAATTGCTCATCTTTAAGAAATTCAGTCCAATAATATTCTTTTAATCCCTTAATTGGAGGTACAGCAGGAACAGCACCGGTTGCCATGACCACCATTTCATAATTCCACGATTTAAGAAATTCATCAGTAGCCTCCTGCTTAATTAAATTTACCTGGTGTGGTTCATGTACTTTTATTTCCTCAATAAAATAATCAATGATTTCTTTCATATTCTCCTTGTTAGGAGGAAGATATGCAAGATTAAATTGCCCACCCAATTCATTCTTTTCATACAGGTCAACATCATGTCCCCTGTCGCGTAAAGTAATTGCCGCCTGCATACCTGCCAATCCGCCTCCAACAACAGCATAACGTTTAGTAACACTATCTTTTTTTACTTTAGGCAAACCGGTATTTACCAGTGGATTTACCACACAACCTAGCCCTTTACCACTTTTCACACCACCAAGGCAACCTTCAGCACAAGCAAGGCAGGGGCGGGTCAATCCTTTTTCTTTGCCCAGGTATTTGCCCACAAAATCAGGATCGGCTATCAAAGCGCGTCCAATGGCCAGATAATCGGCCTGGTAATTATTTTCTATAAACCGGATATCTTTTTCCGAGTTGATCTTGCCAACAAAGATAACTGGGATATTTAGCTGTTGTTTAATCTTTCCTGCCATTTCCCATGTTTTTCCCTTAGGAATAAACATATGCTGGAAAAACCATGGAGGGGTTGAACAAGCTGATCCAGCGCTTACATGAACCGCATCCATTCTTTTGTTTTCAAGCATTTGTGAAAACCTGATCATATCTACAAGGTGAAAGCCGTTTGGTATCATTTCATCACCACTGATACGGGCAATGATTGGAATATTTACTGCTTCCCTAACAGCTTTTGCAATCTCAAGAGGAAATTTTACCCTGTTCTCAAAACTGCCTCCATATTCATCATCCCTGTCGTTAACTGCCGGAGAAATAAACTGTGCCAATAAATAACCGTGCCCAAATTGAAGTTCAATCAGATCAAAGCCGGAAGCCATTGCCCTTTTTGCGCTTTCAACAAATAGTTGTATTACTATAATCATTTCTCCTCTATCCATCTTTTCAGGGATAGCACCTCCATTTTCACAGGCCTTATCAGTTGAAGACCAAAAGAAATTACCTGGAATTTTAGGATTGGCCATTCTTCCGGGATGGTTCAGGTGGGCAATGGATTTGGCTCCGTTTTGGTGAATTGTCTCGTTAAGGAGCTTTAAGCCTTCTATTTTACTATCATCATCAATACCAAGTTGAGTGGGCAGTTCCCTCAAACCCGGATCCATATATAGCGGTTCCGGTGTGATGGCACCAATATATTTATTTCTTTCCCCATAAAAGCCAAGGTGTTTTTGGGTTACTTTTCCGTCTCCTGCGGTATAACCGAGTTTAATAGGAGGAAAAATGAAATTACTTTGTAATTGTAACATGATTTTATTTTTTAAAATTGATTTTATCGATAAAAAAGTGTTTCATATCTGACATAATGTTATCCTAAAAACCTGTTAAATAGCCAATCAATCCAAAAATCAGGGCATATACTATATTTACCAGCTTTACAGCCAGAAATCCCCGTTTTGATTCGGCAAGCA
>JAOZKQ010000541.1 GCA_029935275.1 Bacteroidales bacterium
CTGGTTTAATGGAGCTTCGGGAAAGGGAGCTGAAATTAAGATTGCTGGATAAATCGAAGGTGGAGGCAGGAAGGTTGAAATGGCAATTAATAAACACTTTATTGCCTGTTATTTTAGTGATTTTGTTTGGTATAGTGGCAGGAATCGTCAGAAAGCATAAATATACAACCTGATCCATTGTTGATTACCCTGATTAATCTGAAGTGTTATCTCCTGATTTTCTTTTGATAAATCATTGAAAAAAGGATGTGAAATGTATTTGTTGCTACTTATTTTTTTTGTATTATTGGTAACTGATATTTTCAGACTTTTAAAAAGAATTTTTGGTATTAATTTAAATATTGAATCTTATGAAATTTGTAATCTCCAGCGCTGACCTTTTAAGCCATTTAATGGCAATCAGCCGTGTGATTAGTGCAAAAAATACCCTGCCTATTTTGGATAATTTTTTATTTAAACTGGATGGTAACGACCTTGAAATAACTGCTTCTGATCTTGAAACTACATTAATCACTAACCTGGTGGTTGAAAATGCCAATGAGTCGGGTAGCATTGGTTTACCGGCAAAAATTTTGACAGAAACCCTTAAGGAATTTCCTGAACAACCCCTGACTTTTGATATTAATATGGATACCATGGCTGTGGTTATTATTTCTGAGAATGGGCAGTTCAATATTGTTGGACAAAAAGGTATGGATTATCCTCAGTTACCAATGTTGAAGGAGGATAAAAAGGCAAGCTTACTAATGGGGCATGAAATTCTTGCATCAGGGATAGGTAAAACATTATTTGCAACTGCCGATGATGACCTTCGCCCTGTTATGAATGGCGTTTTTATTGAAATGTCAGAAGAAAGTGTAATTTTTGTTGCTTCTGATGCCCATAAGCTGGTACGTTATACCCGAACCGATGCGAAAGCTGATAAAGCTGCTTCATTTATATTACCTAAAAAACCTGCTTCCTTGCTTAAATCTATTTTGCCAAGGGAAGAAAATGAAGTGAGTATTGAGTTTGATGATAAGAATGCATTTTTTACTCTATCTGAATTTAAGCTTGTTTGCCGTTTGGTAGAAGGAAATTACCCCAGTTATAACTCTGTTATTCCACAAGACAATCCGAATAAACTTATTATAGACAGGATTGAGTTATACAATTCCCTTAAAAGGGTCTCTGTTTTTTCAAACCAGGCCAGTAATCTGGTAAAACTTCAGTTGAGTGGAAATCAAATTACAGTTTCAGCACAGGATATTGATTTTTCCATTTCGGCTTATGAAAGATTAAATTGCCAGTATGAAGGGGATGAAATGGAAATTGGTTTCAAATCTGTTTTCCTGATTGAGATTTTGTCAAATTTGCCCTCTGGAGATGTCGTATTTGAGTTATCTGACCCATCACGTGCTGGTATTATGCTTCCCTCAGAAAAAGAGAATGAACAGGAGGATGTTCTCATGTTGCTTATGCCTATGATGATAGGTGCCTGATACCAAATATTTTATTTATATTTTATAACCTCATTATTGTGGATTAGGTGATTTCTGTTTGGTGTAGCAGGATTTAGTTGAAATAATTATTTAAGATTTAATGGAAGGTAAATATCACAATGAATTTAAATTTAAAAAATCCAATTGCATTTTTTGACCTGGAAACTACCGGGATAAATACTGTATCTGACAGGATCGTGGAAATATCTATATTGAAAATTAATCCTGATGGAAGTGAGGAAAGCCTAACAATGAGGTTGAATCCGGAAATGAATATTCCTGAAAATGTGATTGAAATACATGGAATTACTAATGATGATGTAGCCGATAAACCAACTTTTAAAGAGGTCGCAAAAAAAATTGCTGAATTTATTGAAGGATGTGATCTTGCAGGGTTTAATTGTAATAAATTTGATATTCCCGTATTGGCAGAGGAGTTTCTCAGAGCAGATATTGATGTGAACCTGAAAAAAAGAAAAGTGGTTGATGTTCAGGTTATATTTCATAAGATGGAGCAAAGGACTTTGTCCGCTGCCTATAAATTCTATTGCTCCAAAGAGCTGGTGGGTGCTCATGGAGCAGAGGCGGATACCCGTGCTACTTATGAGATCCTGAAGGCACAAATAGATCATTATGAAA
>JAOZKQ010000007.1 GCA_029935275.1 Bacteroidales bacterium
CATACTTGCCATACAATACTGTATCTCCAACTTTAACTTCCATTTTTACATCACCCAAACCAGGACCTACAGCAATCACTGTTCCTTTTTGAGGCTTTTCCTGAGCGGTATCAGGGATTATGATACCACTTGCCGTTTTTTCCTCAGCCGGTTGAGACTCAATCAAAACCCGATCAGCTAATGGCTTAATTTTTACTCCAGACATTTTCATTTTATTTTAAGTTAAACAATTTAACGATTTCCGACTTGAAACATCATATTTTATGCCAAATCAAATTTTAGCTATTATTTCATTAGCTAAAGGACAGAATTGCAGTTTAACAATTCCATCCCAGCTTAACCAAACAGCAATAAATAAAATACAATATATTAAATAGCAATACTTTACTGAAATTAATAATAAAACAACAGACATAAAAAAAGTGTCAGCTGCTTATGACACACTGACACTATAATTTTAAATCGATTTAACGGAAAGTTATATTAAAAAATCAAACCATCCGAAATTCTGATCAATTATTCTAATTTTCTTCAGGAAATGCTGTAGGAAGATTGGGAACCTGTGAAGGATCAATAGCTCTGTCAATCTGGTTTTGAATTTTTGATTGAGGGACTCCACTTCCTCTGTCTATCGTTGCACTTGCCAGCAGGCTAAATAAAAAGAGACCGATAATAAGGGTCCACGTAGATTTTTCAAGGAAGTCTGCTGTTTTTCTAACACCCATAACCTGATTAGATGAAGAGAAATTGGCGGCCAATCCACCACCTTTTGAATTTTGTACTAATACAACCAGTATTAATAAAACACTAGCAATAACAATTAAGATTGTAAATAAAGTATAAAGGCCACCCATTTTTGTATTGATTTATAATTAATTAATTTTTTTTTCTATTTTTTTAATTTGACCTGCAAAGTAAATACTTTTTTCCGGAAACTTCAAACTTAATTTTTTGTAAATAAATATTGCTTTGGAATAGTAGCCTTGTTTCACATAAATCTTTGCAAGTGTTTCAGTAAGCATACTTTCGCTATCGCGGGTACTATCAATAGAAATATCTGTATTTTCCTCAGAAATTTGCTTTGCAGGAAGGATTCTTGGGTTATCTTCAATAAACTTATCAATAATTTGCCACTGGTTTTCCTTTTTAGTATTCTTTATACCTGAAAAGGCTTCACCTTCAACAGGTTTCTCACTATTCAAAATACTAAACCAGGAAGCAAATGAATGAATTTCTTTTTGTTTTTCTATAGTAGAAATCTCAGTTATCAGGTTTTTCTTTTCTTTTCCGGAGAGATTTTTTTCTGGTTGATCCTCCCCCCGGCCATGTATGGGGTATCCCTTTTCAGGATTTTCCAGCTCCAGAAGATCTTCTGACAACTCTATTCTATCAGAATTATCTGGAAGGTCCAAAATCACTTTTTCATTTTCATCTTCCTCTGAGATAATTCCACCGTTATCATCCAACTGAAAAATTTCTACTTCATTATCATCTACTTTGGATTTATCAGTATCAATAGATTTTTTAGTGTCCTGTTTTTTAGACTTATAAGCTATACTTTCAGATTGCGGATCATCCTTGTTTTCTCTAATTTCTTCGAGTCGTTTCTTAACCTCATCAGCCAGATCTTCCTTTGATCTTATGGCATCCTCTTCAGCCTGATAAGCCTCCCCCCCAGGTGTATTATCTATCCTGCTATCTTCCAGTCTGACTTCATCCCTGGCTTGTTGTAATTCCTCATTCTTACCAGTTGCCTCTTCATATTTATTATCCAGCTCATTTTGATTCAGTTCAATAGGAATTTCCCGGACTTCTTCGTCCTTGCTAACTGTTTTTTCAAGACTTTTCGAAGGTACCGATTCATTTAGCAGACGATAAAGCACCTCTCTGTTTGCCACAAAAATAGCAGAACTTTTCAACTGGCTTCCAAATCTGATATGATCAAGTAGATGAAGATTTTTTAAGAACAAGAGATGCCCTGTTTGAAAATAAGGAAATTCTTCCACCAATTCATTGATCTCAGGAAGGCTTTTTTTATCAAGTTTCCCCGGATCTTTAATAAAGGATATAAATTCTTCCCTGTTCATTCAAACTCATTAATAACTAACTACCAATTTACAAATGCCTTGTTAAAAACATCTTCAATAATATCATCAATAATTGCCTCAACCAGTGTACTTTCCACCTCGCTCAAATCCTTGGTACTGTCATAATCTTTATAACGTGAAAAAACCTGGTCAAAGTCCTGATCCTCGTCTATATTATTGACAAACCTCACTTTTATAGATACTGTAAACCGGGTCATGGCTGCCAGGTCATCTCCGGTAATAGCAAGATAACTTGTTTTATAATCAGTAATCTCTCCTTCAAAAGATACATCTCCGTCCTCAACAAAAACCAGGCTAGTCTGCGCTCTTATTAGATCCATCAGCGCATCAGTAAAATTCTGGCTTAATTCAGGGTTTACAATTCTTGCCCGGTTAGGAAAATATTTAACTGTTACGGATTTTACCTCCGGGGAAATAGATGCACCAGAGAGAGAATAACTCACTTTACACCCTTCTGCAAAAAAAACCAGGACAAAGAAAAGCATCAATCCCAGTCCTTTTTCCCAATTTTGATCTATTGATGGTATCTCCTCAAAAATTGTTGGCCTTTTCATTTTCTAGTTCAGGTTATACTCTTTAATTTTCCTGTAAAGCGTCCGCTCAGAAATACCCAGCTCAACTGCTGCTTGTTTTCTTTTCCCATGATATTTATCCAGAGCCTTTTTAATCATCTCAATTTCTTTATCCTCAAGGGAAAGAGACTCATCAACAAGCTCTTCCGTATCCTGAATATTCAGATTACCAGGCCGATTCAAATCTATAATTGGCGATGGAGTATTCTCAATTGGAGATTCAACACTTTGGTATAATTTCTGGACAACTTCTGCATGACTTCCCCCTAAATCCGTTTCATTGTATCCCTTATCCAGCAAATCAATCACTAACTTTTTCAAATCATGCATATCACTTTTCATATCAAAAAGAACCTTATAAAGAATCTCTCTTTCAGAGGAGAAAGAATCACAATTTTCTTTTTGTATAATTGCCGGCAGCTTAATTCCCTGATAATCTGGAAGATAGCTTTTTAAAATATTCGCATTCAATTCTCTATTTTGTTCAATAACGGAAATTTGTTCAGTTATATTTTTCAGTTGTCTTATATTACCCGGCCAACGGTAGGTTCTTAAAATCTCATTGGCTTCATCATCAAGCTGAAGAGAAGGCATACGGTATTTTTCTGCAAAATCACTGGCAAACTTTCTAAAAAGTAAATTAATATCCCCTCCCCTTTCACGAAGAGTCGGAACATGAATAGGAACGGTATTTAAACGATAATAAAGATCTTCTCTGAATTTTCCATTTTGAATAGCTTTAATAATATCAATATTTGTTGCAGCAACCACCCGCACATCTGTTTTTTGAACGGCTGATGTACCTACTTTCATAAACTCACCAGATTCAAGAACCCTCAATAATCTCACCTGAGTAGCCAGAGGTAACTCTGCCACCTCATCTAAAAAAATGGTTCCTCCATTTGCTACATCAAAATACCCTTTACGGCTATCAGTTGCTCCGGTGAAGGATCCTTTTGTATGTCCAAAAAGTTCAGAATCGATAGTTCCCTCCGGAATTGCACCACAATTTACTGCAATGTATTTACCATGCTTTCTTGAGCTAAACTGGTGGATAATCTGAGGGAATACCTCTTTCCCACTTCCACTTTCTCCTGTTATCAAAACAGAAAGGTCGGTAGGTGCCACCTGAATAGCAATGTCTATTGCCCTGTTTAAACCGGCGAAATTACCGATGATACTAAATCGCTGTTTTATCCTCTGTATTTCTTCCATAAATATCAAAACCTTGAATAATGCGAAATTAGCTAATTTTTAACAATATAGAAAGTACAAAATGCAAATGAAGAAAATTTTGTAAAACCAATCCAATTCCCTAAGCAATTTCAAATTTTGGCCTGACTAATTCATCAGGTTAAATCCTTTTTACCAATATTCATTAATATCCATGCTATAATGAGATTTTATACCTCAGAGTAAGAGATATCCATAAATAATGTTTGTCTATAAAGCCCAACTTATGCGTTATTGCTCAAAATTTAAACCCTCATCCCGATTTTCGGGACTGCGGGTTAGATTTATCACACGCCCTGCCTTTGCCGGCAGGCAGGCTTGAATTTGAACTTTCTAGTTCAAACACTCGACTTTATGGACTGACTAAATAATGTCTCTTAGAAAAATATAGTTTTCTAAGAAGCACTAAATAAGTAAATATTTTTCTATACTTTTAAGCAGACTAATAGAATATTTACCATTTATGAGATTCGAAGAGTACTCCATTGCGCCTGAAATAAAGCAAAACCTTGAAAAAGCAGGCTTTAAAAGGCCCACCGACATTCAGTTCAAAACCATTCCTCCTATCCTGAAAGGGGAAGACGTTCTGGCAATAGCCCAAACAGGTACTGGAAAAACAGCCGCTTTTGTAATCCCGGTTCTAAATCTGTTGCAGAATAAGAAGAAGAATAAAAGAGGGAATGCTATCAGTTGCCTCGTAATGGTGCCTACACATGAATTAGCACTCCAGATAACAGATGTCTTTAATGTACTTGGGAAACATACCAGAATCAAAAGCTATGGAATTTTTGGTGGGGTTGATCAGGAACCACAGATCAATCAACTGGAAAAAGGTTTTGATGTTTTAATTTCTACTCCCGGACGATTGTTTGACTTGGTTAGCCAGGGGCATTTAAAATTACAAAGAATTGAAATACTAATACTGGATGAGGCAGATCATATGCTGGATCTTGGTTTCATTGATGATATTCGTGATTTAATGAAGTTCCTGCCTAAAAAACGCCAAACACTTTTTTTCTCAGCAACAATAAATAAAAAAATAAAAAAGCTCGCCTACTCTCTGGTAAAAGATGCCATCCGTATTCAAATATCACCTAAGGACCCTGTTGCCAAAAATGTGGAACATGCCGTAGCCCACATTAATATGGATGACAAACGCTTTTTTCTCGAAAGGTTAATAAAGGATAATCCCGATCAAAAGTTCCTTGTATTTGTAAGGACAAAGGTTAGGGCGGAGAGGGTTTTCAAAGCTATGCAACGTGTAAATATTCAGAGTGAAACGCTACATGGAAATCTTTCACATAAGGAACGAACAGATACATTGGAAAAATACAAAAAGGGAATCGTAAAAATACTGATAGCTACAGATGTAAGTGCCAGGGGAATAGATATTCCTGATGTGAATTTTGTAATAAACTATGACCTCCCCGACCAGGAAGAGATCTATGTTCACCGGGTTGGCCGGACTGGCAGGGGAACCAAAAAAGGGTTGGCTATTTCTTTTTGCAGCGATGAAGAAAAGGAAATTCTATTGGATATTGAAGAATACCTCAATAAACCTATTGAAGAATTAAATATCAGCAAAACCGACTACAGGGAGACCCTGGAATCCTCAAATAATAAACAAGATGACTGGAAAACACTTTTAAAGGAAGATCAGGAACAGAAAAAGAAAGAAAAGAAGAGGAAGAAAAAGAAAAGGTAAAGTTATCAAAGTTGCTATTTTTTAGCTTATTTTTGCACCTTATAAATTTTAAACTTATGAGAGCTTCAACAAAAATAAGATATATGGGCATCATTCCTGCCAGATACCAATCAACCCGGTTCCCTGGGAAACCCCTTGTGAAAATTGACGGAAAAACCATGATACAGAAGGTTTGGGAAAATGCCTCCCGGGCAATGGACCTTGTTGTTATTGCAACCGACCATGAAAAAATTAAAAAAGAAGCTGAAAATTTTGGTGGCAATGTGATTATGACCAGTCCGGAACATCCCAGTGGAACGGACCGCTGTGCTGAAACAGTTAGCCTTTATGAAGAAACATCAGGGCAAACTATTGATGTAGTTTTTAATATTCAGGGGGATGAACCATTTTTGGATCCTGAACAAATAAAACAACTTATGACTGCTTATGAAAATCCGGATGTGAAAATTGCAACATTGATAAAAAAAATAGACCAAAATGAGGAAATTTTTGATTTAAATGAACCAAAAGTAACAATTGATCAAAATAATTTCGCCCTTTATTTTAGCAGGTCTCCAATTCCTTTTATTAGAAGTTATAGCCAGAAAGAATGGATAAACCATGCTGTTTATTATAAGCATATTGGTATGTATGGCTTTACCCGGGAAACACTCAGGATTATTTCAAAGCTGGAGAAAACCAGCCTGGAAATTGCAGAATCACTGGAGCAACTCAGATGGCTGGAGTCCGGATACCCGATAAAATGTCTGGAAACAGATATAGATTCTTTATCTGTTGATTCAATTGAAGATCTTGAGAAGATGAAGAAATATGGGATCCTTAAAAGCTTTCAATTACCGGATTAATTGTTTCCAGGTTTTTAATTAACCAAAATGAAACTCCTATTTTATTTCCAGTTTCTTTTTTTATTAGTTCCCGGAAATTCTTATTCTCAGTTACTGACAATTAAAGAAGCCCGAACAATGGGCAGTGGAGAAGATATAACCGTTACCGGGATAGTAACCAGTGGCCCTGAACTTGGGAGCATTCGTTTTTTCCAGGATACAACAGCCGGGCTCGCGGCCTACAGCTACAGTATGGGGAGCGTAAAAAGAGGAGATAGCATTCTTATCTCAGGCACTTTGAAGAACTATGCCAATCTCCTGGAACTGGATCCTGTTTTATCTTTTACGGTACTAAATCAAAATAATGCACTACCTGATCCGGTAGAAATTAATCCGGATGAAATCAGTGAAAAGTATGAAGGAATGCTGATAAAAATAAAACAGGCTCATTTTGAAACTTCTTCTGAAAGATTTGAAGGAAATAAAAACTATTCGCTAAGCTCAAATGGGCAAACTTTTGAAGTTAGGGTTAACAGCAGTACAAACATCCCGGGGGAGACCATTCCCACCGGACCTGTAAGTATAAGCGGAATTTTAGGACAATATAGCTGGAATGACCCGGATGCCGGTTACCAATTGCTTCCAAGGAACACAGACGATATCATTTCAGAAAGTTCAATAAATATGACTGGAAGGCTTGTAGCTACTCAAATAACAACTTCATCATTTGAACTAAACTGGTTAACTGATACTGAAGGAACTACAGAAATTATATACGGCAAAACACCTGAACTGGAACTTGGTAAGCTCAGCATTTCAGTGGCAAATCTTAGCCACAGTATTTCTGTAACAAACGGAAATCCTTCTGAGATCTTTTATGTTAAAGCCTTTTCGACAAATGGTATTGATACAGCCATGACTCCAACACAAGCATTTATAACAAGCTCATTGTCAGGTGGCGATATGAAAATTTATTTTAACAGTAGTGTAGATCATACTGTTTCTTCCGGTAAAAACGCAGTACAACTTGACCATGCCATAGATGATACTCTTATTGCTTATATTAATCGTGCAAAATACAGCATTGATATAGCTATTTACAATTTAAATAATGATGGTATTTCAAATATCAGTACTGCGCTGAATAATGCTTATGACAGAGGAATAAAAATCAGGGTGGTTTATGACGGAAATACCAATAATAACGGAATAAGTGAATTAAACAGTAGTATTGGCAAAATAGCCAGCCCGGAAAGTGATTATCCGGTTTACGGAATTATGCATAATAAATTTATAATTATTGATGTCAACTCAAGCAACCCCAATGACCCCCTGGTGTGGACAGGATCAACAAATCTAACCAAAAACCAGATAAATACAGATGCCAATAATGTAATCATTATTCAGGATCAAAGCCTTGCCATTACCTACCAGATGGAGTTTGAAGAAATGTTCGGAAGTGATGGACTTAGCCCTGATCCCGAAAAATCAAAATTCGGTCCGGATAAAAAAGACCAAACACCCCATTTTTTCAATATAGGAGGCCATAAATTAGAATGCTATTTCAGCCCCTCGGATAAAGCAAATGCCAGGATACTTGAAACAATAAACAATGCGAACTCCGAATTGAATATTTCCACTATGCTGATTACACGCACAGACATTGGCAACTTAATTGCTGAGAAAACAAATGCAGGTACACTTAGCAAAGTAGTGGTAAACTCCCAAAATCAATCGGGCATGGAGGAAGTGGTCAATATTTTAACAGAAGCCCTAAATGAAAACTTCAAGGAATCAGAAGAACCAGGGATCATGCATCATAAATATATGATTACTGATCATCCCGGAACGGAACCGGATCCGGTAGTACTTACCGGTAGCCATAACTGGAGTTCGGCAGCTGAACTAAGAAATGACGAAAACACACTTATCATTCATGACGATACCATTGCAAATATTTATTACCAGGAATTTGTTGAACGCTTTGCCGGTGGGGAAGTCGTGGTGGTTTCTCCTGAATGTGCCCGGGACTCATCAGAGTGTATAATGGATACAAACCTGACATATGATGTTACTGCTAATGATAAAATATTTGGGGACTATCTGCTAAGCATAAGCAAGGAGCCTAAAAATGGAACAGCAACTACCCAGGACAACAAAAACATTTCCTATACTCCCAGGGAAGGATTTATTGGCATGGATACTATCATCTACAAAGTTTGTATGCATTATGATTCCACTGTATATGATACAAGCATATTCATCATTAATACCCAAGTCTCTTTAAATCTTAAAATTATAGACGAACATTCATGGAAAATATACCCCAATCCGGCAGAAAGTGTACTATACCTTAACTTTCAAATAGAACAAGTTTCGGAAATTATTGTTAACATCCTTGATCTTACAGGCAGAGTGCACCTTAATTTTCAATTTAAGGCTATGACGGGGGGAGAGCAAACACAAAAATTCAATATTTCAATTCTTCCTCCGGGAATCTATATTTTAAGTTTGAAAACGGATAAATACCCAAGCTATAGGAAGTTTGTGATACAAAGGTAGGAGACAGATAGAATAATAAAAATTAGGGTATTGTTTATTTTCTCATTAAACTTTCTATTTCTGTTTTTAATTCAGGTAAATGATTGGTCTTAATAGCCCATATAATAGTATCATCAATGCTATCATAGGCATGAATAATACGGTTTCTGAAATTTATGATTTCTTTCGCATTTTTAAGCTCATATCCCATGTTCTCTTTCGAAAATTTATTTACTGCTTCTCCAATTATTCCTAACTGACGTTCAACAGCACTTTTTGTTTTTAAATCCTTTTCATATCCCAAAAAATCCAGCCCCACTAAGAATTCATTTATCAATTCAATAGAATATAATATGTCATAAAGATATTTTTTAGCCCGCTCTGTCATAAATTAACAATTTTGAATTTTCTATTTCCTTTTTTATATAGGGATTTTTTATACTTTTCATCGTTAATAAATCGACCTTCCTGGTAAAAAGCCTTTCCAGTTCAGTCCAGAATTTCATTAAATTTTCTCCATGTTCAACTGGAGGTAAATCCTCCAACTCTATAACCATGTCAATATCACTTGTTTTAAGGTTGAATTTACCTTTTGATAAAGAACCAAAAATAAACAACTTGTTAACTTTATATTTGTTACACAATTTAAACAAATCATTCAGTTTACTTTCTATTTCTTTCGGAAAATTCATAACCCAAATATACAATTTTTCAAAATAAAACTCATGTAATAATTTACAATCATAAAAAATGATTATGTCTTCTTATCGATAGTAGGTATAATCTTGACCAATGACAATTGATCTTTGCAAATTATTCATACATAAAAGCAACAGCTACAGTCTTATTTCCCAGGTGGGCACCCACTACAGGTGAGGAATTGATAATACCTAAAGGCTCATGATTTGATACTTCCCTCATTTTCCAGGCAAACCAATCGACACAAGATAGATATAAAATAGCGAATGTCAAAAATACACAAACAAAATTTCTTTATAACATACTATAAATTAAGCTGTTTTGAGATTATATTCTTTTCATTCTCAAAATCCAAAAAGGTAAATTGTTTTTCTATCATTTCTATATTCTGCATAATCTTTTTAAGAAAGTCCTGATGTGCCTTAGAATTTACGTCAAACGGGCGATGACTAAGTGCTTTTTTCAATTTTTCAAACTGGAGAATAATTTCCAATGTTTTCTTATCAAAAAATGCACTTTTAAATTTATCCCAGATATAATTTACCGCTACCGGAGAAATATGGATCATATCTTCTGCATAATATCGGTAATCACGAAGATCATCCATCATGATCTCATAGGAAGGGAAATAAAAAGCATGCTTATATTTTTCTACAAGCCGGTGAACAGCAATCAATAAAACGGACTTACTTAACTGATTTCCTGCTGCACCATCTTTCCAGTGCCGGACAGGGCTAACCGTAAAGACTATTTGAAGCTTTGGATTGATTTCTTTTAGCTGTATAAAAAGTTCATCATAATCTTTTACAATTTCATCCACACTTAAAAGTTCCCTGGAAAAAGTTGCAGCAGACAGTTTATGGCAATTGGATACCACTTCTCCGGTCTCTTTAAGTTTATACACCCTGGCCGTACCAAAAGTAATAAACAGGATAGATGCATCCCTTAATAAACCAGAAGCTATTGAAAGTCGGGAATTTATATTACTGAGGCAAATATTCTTATCTTTATCTGAGAAACTTGAATGATGATAAAAGCTAAACCAGTGCTCATTCAAGAAATGAAGGTCATCACCTGTAAAAGCCCTATTTTCAATTAACAATTCCAGACTTTTCTTTACTGAGACAGGGTTATAAACCACCCCAAAAGGATTAAGCTCTGTATTAAACTTAGCCTCCTCCATTTTGGCACCAATATGATCAGTAAAGCATGAACCTATGAAAAGGGAAATCTCCCCATAAGAAATCCGGATAGGATAATTTTCTAATATTACTTCCGTTCTATATTTATCCATTATAAATATTAAAGAAGTTTATTAATCCAGTTCATCAAATAATTGAACACCTCCTCTTTTTCAGGCTCATTATACATTTCGTGATATAAACCCTCCCATATTTTTAAGGTACAGTTATTTTTATTAGATTCTGAAAATTGCCTGCTACCATCAGGGTCAGTAATCTGATCACTACTACCATGCATTAGCAGTAAAGGCAATTTCAGTCTTGAAGCATTGTTAAGGGCAAATGCAGCGGCATCTTGGAGGGAGATTATCATCTTCAGGGATATTCTATTATGGACCAGTGGGTCGTTCAGGTAATCTTTCACCACCTCCTTATCTCTGGAAAGACGATCTGCTCCAGATGAAGATCCTGTACTAATGGTAAGATTAGGGAATATTTCAGAAAGTATCCGTATTATTGAAATTAGAAATTTTGAAGGTTTATTTTTCAGCAATAGCCATGATGATGTAACAAATACTCCTTTCACCCCGGGGCTTCTTCTAATAACATAGTTCAATGCCAGGGTACCTCCCATACTATGACCGTATAGAATCACCGGAATACCCGGAAACCTGAGCTCTGCCTGTTTCAACAACAAATCAATATCATCCATAAAAGTCTCGAAAGAGGGCATCAGGCCTCTCTTCCCTTCTGACCGACCTGAACAACATAAATCAAAACCCAGAAAAGCAAGGCCCTCTGAAACAGCCCTTTCAGCCCAATAACTATATCTATTCACATGTTCCCCTATACCATGAATAAGACATATTACTCCAGTTACTTCATCAAAAGGAGCCCAATATTGTGCAAATAAAGTCCGCTCATCAGGGCTTTTTATTTCAAAATTCTCATGCTTCATGCAAAGATCCCTTACAAAAAGATTTTCAGCTGTTGGTTTTCAGGTAATTTTATAACTTTGAAAAACGATTTAAAGTTATAAAAATGCAGGAAGTAATACAAATCAGGACACCAAAACATAATGGGCTATTTGATATCACCGATGAAGTAAATTCCATTGTTGGTAAAAGCAATATAGTGGAAGGAACGGCAAATGTTTATGTAAGAGGCGCTACCGCAGCTATTATGATCCAGGAAAATTGGGATCAGTCTGTTCAGAACGATGTGATTAACCTGCTCAAGAAGCTCATTCCGTCAGGTGTTTGGGAACATGACATGCAAGACAACAACGGTGATGCACATTTAAAAGCCGGCATGGTTGGCCCATCAGAGACAATCCCAATAATTGACGGGAAATTAGGACTTTCTACCTGGCAGAATATTTTTCTCTGTGAATTTGATGGACCCCGTAATAAACGGGAGATTGTTGTTACTTTACAGAATAGCAAATCTTAAAAACTGCTGATACATCTATAGCTATATAGAGTGTGTCTATAATATCGGGATATTATTAAATTGCGTTCCATATTATTTTTTTATTTTCAATTTAGCTTTCTTACATGGAACGCTAACTTGCTGTTCGTCACCATTCCCGGGGCTTCACCCTGGGCTAATAGTTTCGCCCACTTCGGGGCTGTGTTGTCCCTATTAATTAAAACTATCGACTTTATGGACGGACTCTATATAGAATCCCTGCATTTTAAACAAATCTGGTAATAAACTCAATACCTAAAGACCCCAGTATTGTTAGAACAAGGCTCCACACAACAATTCCGGTCATAGTCCAATATAAAAAATGCTTTTGTTTTTGCACAAGGGCCAAACCCAGAATCATGGTCATTGGAGGACCAATTATCAATGTTCCAAAAATACCCAAACCAATCAGTCCATATCTATCAAATAATTTTAATACCCTTTCTTCCTTTTTTGATTTCCCTTTTTTTAATCGTCTGTTAAGAATGAAACTCCGAATCTTATTGCCAAAAAAGAATAAAATCAGTATCCCAAGTATTGATCCGAGAGAAGTCATTAAAAAAATATAGAAAGGGGAAACTTCCAGAAAAAAACCAAGTGGTATGGCTTTCCACATTCCTGTAATACCAACAAGAAAAATAGTTATTATATCTAAAGATAAATTACCCATATAAATTTATACCGTTTGAATGATAAAAATAATATAATCAGTACTAAAAATCTTTCTGTAAAAATTTCAGATTTCTCATCAACCCTATATATTTTGTCCTTTTCAAAGAAGAATCTCTAAAAATCCTGTTAAAATCTTTTTCAGAAAAGTTAGCCCAATCCTCCGCACTCATATCCAGCCATTCAGGATCCGGATTAAATTCCGGAATGTCATTAGGTTTTAGCTTTCGATTCCACGGACAAACATCCTGACAAATATCGCAACCAAATAAACAGTTATTAAAGTGACCCTTCATTTTCGCTGGGATATCACCCTTCTTTTCAATGGTAAAATAGGAAATACAATTACTGCCATCTACCACCCGCTCCGGCAAAATAGCTCCGGTAGGACAAGCATCAATGCAGCGTGTACATGTACCACAATAATCTTTTAATTCAGGTTTATCATATTCCAGTTCCATATCAATGACAAGTTCCCCCAAAAATACAAAAGAGCCATGCTCCTTTGAGATAAGCATTCCGTTCTTCCCTATCCAGCCCAACCCAGCCCGAACAGCCCATGCCCTTTCCAGTACCGGAGCAGAATCCACAAAAGCCCGTCCATTTACTGACCCTAAATTTTCTCCGATATAAGCCATCAAGTCTTTCAGCATCCGTTTCATTACAAAATGATAATCCTCACCATAGGCATATTTTGAAATAAGTGGAGCCTCGGATTTTTTTTGTTTTTCTCCGGGATAATAATTTAAAAGAACGGAAATTACAGACTTTGCCCCTTCAACCAGTTTTTGAGGATTACTTCTTTTTTCAAAATGATTTGACATATAATGCATTTCGCCAGACATTCCGGTATCCAGCCATTTTTTTAGCCTGGAGGCATCATCCTGCAGATAATTTGCCTTGGAAATACCACAGGCATCAAAGCCAAGTAGTAAAGCTTTTTCTTTAATTCCTTGGCTGTTTTCCTTTAAATGGTTTACAAACAAATCCATGATTAAAAGGCTTGTAATTGCAAAGGTAAATTTTTCAAATTAAAAATTATATTTAGGGGACCTCTAATAATTACTTCACATCAAGATTGTCAGGGTTTTTCGTACAGAATATATTTGAGAAATCAACTTTTAAATGGTAAATTGCAATAAATTATATATTTAGTTAAAATTAACTGAAATAATTAATAAACAAGAGGTTATTATATGAAGTCTGAAGATATTATAAAAGAGATTGATAATTTGAGGCTATCTGAGAAACTGATATTGGTTGAGGATATCTGGGACTCTATTGCCCGTAACAACGAACAAATTCCGCTACCAGAGTGGCAAAAGGCTGAGTTAGATGAAAGATATAGCAATTATAAAAATGGGAAATACAAACTTCATGACTGGGAAAGTGTTCATGAGGAACTTAGAAACAAGTATAAGTGATTTTACAATATACAGACAGGATCCGGAAAAGCGCCTATAATAATCAAGCATAATTCATGGTAACTTTAACCAACAATTTAGAATATTATTGTGAATGAAAGAACCATTATTAAATGAATAAATCAGAGCTTGAACAATTGGCTGAAATCCGATTATCAGAAGCCCGATTTCTACTAGAGGTTAATGCATATCCAGGAGCATATTACCTGGCAGGCTACGCTGTGGAATGTGCTTTAAAAGCCTGTATTGCCAAACAAGTAAAAGAAAATGACTTTCCTAATAAAGCCCTTGCAAATGCCAGCTATACTCATAACTTAACTAAGTTATTAGGAACCGCTGGATTAGAAAAGAAATTCAAAGAACAAGAAAAAAAGGATGAAAATTTAGAACTAAACTGGGCTGTAGTTAATTTATGGGAAGAAACTTCACGTTATGAAGTTTCGATTGAAAAAATAAAAGCTAAAGACCTAATAAATGCAATTGGCAACAAAAAATCAGGCATATTAACATGGCTAAAGAAATATTGGTAAGAGACTCTCTTACAACTGAGATGGAATCAGCAGGTAAAAAACTAATTGAAAGGCTGGATGAAATATATTCTCCTGTTGATGCAGCCCTTTGGTTTTTCTTTTCAGAAGATAATATTTGGAGACTATTATTGTCCTCTGAACTTGTTAGAACAGAAGGCCCAAGAAAATATTATAAAAAAATATTGGAGGTAAATAAAAAAGCAAACCCAGAAGAATTAATTATTCCTCTTAATGATATTGGAGTAACTGACAATTCAAATCAAATAATAAAAGTAATAAAAAGTGCCATTTCAACAGGACCAAGCATATCAGGGATTAGATTTTCAAGGAATACTGTTAATGGCATGTTCATTAATGACTCTTATATATATCGAATTTAACTTTAAAATAATTCCAAATTCGAAGTTTTCTCATTGTTTAACAAGAACCCATTCCCTTTGAAAACGACAAACCCTTTCTGGCAAGAATTATCAGATATCCGGCAGCATTTACACAAGTTTCCTGAGCTATCCTGGCAGGAATTTGAAACCACACAGTTTATTGAGGAGAAATTAAAATCCTGGGGTCTTGATCTAAAACGTTTTGAAAATGTAAAAACCGGTGGTTATTGTGATCTTGGTAGTGGTCCTGTAATTGCTTTCCGCTCAGATATTGACGCCCTGCCAATATCTGAAAATACAAAGCATAAAGTTTTATCTCAACATCCAGGGATTATGCATGCCTGCGGACATGATTATCATACTACTATTGGCTTGGGCCTGATAAAATACTTTTTGGAAAATAAATCAAAACTAAAAGGGATGCTCCGTATTATTTTCCAACCGGCTGAAGAAGCCGCTCCCGGCGGGGCAGAAAAAGTTGTTGAAGAAAATATCTGGGAAAAGGTAAAGTGCATTTTAACCACCCATGTTGACCCGACCCTAACCCCCGGGAAAATCATACTAAGAGAGGGGGCAGTGCAAGCTTCATCTACATCTTTAAGTATTGAATTAAACGGCAGAGGAGGGCACACTTCCCGGCCTTTTCTCACGAATGACCTGATACAAATAAGCAGCCAGTATATAGTTCAGTTAACGGCCTTTTTAAACCAGATAACAGATGTACAGGAAACCCTGGCATTTGTCTTTGGATCAATTCATGGTGGAACAACACACAATATTATTCCGGAAAAAGTAAATCTAAGAGGGACTCTCAGAACCCTCGATAATGAAATTCTTGAAAAAACATTAAGCAGTATTCATCAATTTTCAAAGAATTTTGCCCTGCTTTACGGAATTAAAATAAAGGTGCTATTCCCTACCAATTGTCCGGCAAGCATAAATGACCCTTATTTGTATGATGAATTTATTCGTTTTATGAAAAAAGCCGGACTGGAAAACAACCTCCTTATGCCGAAAAAGCCATCCTTGGGTGCCGATGATTTTGCTTTTTTTGCACAAAAAGTCCCGGGACTTTATCTTATGACCGGAGGCAAAGGTACAGGCTTATTACATAGTGGAGATCTAGTATTGGATGATAGGCTGATCCGGCCCACCATTGAATTTATGGCAGGATTTATAAGTTATCTATCCAAGTCAAATGATTTTTAAATTTACATATAGACAATCAAAGAAGCCCCAGTTCCAGTGCCGCCTCTTCTGAGAGCATACTTTTATCCCAGGGAGGCTCAAAAGTTAACTTCAAATCCAGATCTTTCACCCCTTCTACTCCCCTGACAGACTGATCCACATCTGCCAGCATTTCATCTGCCATAGGACAATTGGGAGCAGTAAGTGTCATTTTAATATGAACCGTTTGATCGTCATCCACAACAATCTCATAGATCAGGCCCAACTCATATATATTTACAGGTATTTCAGGATCATAAACATTTTTAAGTGCATCAACAATCCTGGTTTCCAGATTAAAAAATTTATTTTCCTTTTCCATTATTTTAGTTTTTTTGTTGTTTTGCATAATATGCCAGGCCAAACAATTTCATCTGTTTTAACATTGATAGTAATCCATTGGCCCTTGTTGGACTTAAGTTATCTTTTAAGCCAATTTTTTCTATAAAATAAAGATCCGAATCTTTAATTTCCTCAGGTGTATGTCCTGACAGCACCCTTATAAGTAATGCTACAATTCCTTTTGTAATGATTGCATCAGTATCTGCTGAAAAATGAATAAGGGCTCCATCCATTTCTGCATATAACCATACTTTTGACTGGCAACCCTCAATCAAATATGCATTTGTTCTATATTTTGGATTATAGGGTTCCAGATCCTTGCTAAGGTCAATCAGATAATTGTAACGATCCATCCAATCATCAAAAATCTGAAATTCTTCAATTATTTCGTCCTGAGCTTCATTAATGGTCATTTTCTATAATTTTTTGAAATGCATAAATTATTTGTTTAATCACTATGCAAACATCTGTTTTATCTTTTCCAGACCCTCACAAAGCAGATCAATTTCCTCTTCAGTATTATAAAAACACAAAGATGCCCTAACTGTTCCTTCGATTCCAAAACTTTTCATCAATGGTTGGGCACAATGGTTGCCTGATCTGACTGCTATACCCAGCTTGTCCAGTACAAGTCCAATATCCTGAGGGTGTATCCCCTCCAATAAAAAGGAAATAGTGCTTATCTTATCCGGGGAATTCCCATAAATTTTTAAGCCATCGATCCTTTCAAACTTCTCTGTGGCATAAGTAAGTAATTTCTTTTCATACACAGCAATATCCGACCTGCCAATAGAAGAAACATAATTCAGACCTTCGGCTAAGGCAATAGCAGCAGGATAATTAGCTGTGCCCGCTTCAAATTTTAGCGGAAGGTCAGCAAAAGTCGTGTTCTCGAAACTAACACTGGATATCATGTCCCCACCTCCCTGATATGGAGGCATCTTCTCCAACCATTTTTCCTTCCCATAAAGTACACCAATTCCATTGGGACCATAAACCTTATGACCTGAAAAAGCATAGAAATCACAATCCAGGTCATGAACATCAACATTGCCATGCTGAATAGCCTGAGCACCATCAAGTAATACCGGGATATTCTTAGCATGTGCTTTTTGAATGATTTCCTTCACCGGATTAATTGTACCAATCGCATTTGAAACATGCGTTAATGCCAATAACTTTGTTTTTCCATTTAACAACTTTTCCAGCTTATCCATCCTTAATTCACCCATCTCATTTATTGGGATCACTTTCAGCTTTGCCCCTTTTCTTTTTGCCAGTAATTGCCAGGGAACAATATTTGAATGATGCTCCATCTCAGAGATCAGAATTTCATCATCCGGGTTAATAAAAGCTTCACCAAAAGAAAACGCCAGCAAGTTAATCGAAGCTGTAGTACCAGCTGTAAAAATCACTTCCTGCATTTTCTCAGCATGTATGAAGTCCTTAACAACCATTCTTGCTGCCTCATATCTCTCTGTAATTTGAGAACTCAGATAATGTACAGCTCTGTGAACACTACTGTTTTGCTCTGCATAAAGATTTGTTAAAGTTTCAATAACCTGCTTTGGCTTTTGGGTAGTTGCACCATTGTCAAAATATACCAGGGGTTTTTTATAAACCATCTGACCTAAAACCGGAAAATTCTTTCTAATGAGTTGTACATCCAACATAAAGCCATATTTAGAAGTTACATATTTAAGTAACCACAGTTATCACACCTTGCCAATTCTCCTTTTAAACGCTTATAGACCAGCTCCTCAATTCTTTCTCTAAGGCTATCAATACGAATTCTTCGAATCACGTCATTGGTAAAACCATACATCATCATTAAACTTGCTTCCTTTTTGGAAATACCTCTTGATCTCAAATAAAACATCGCTTCTTCATCAATCTGACCTACTGTTGCCCCATGTGAACATTTTACATCATCAGCATAAATTTCCAGCTGAGGTTTAGAATTCATTTTTGCGTCATCTGTAAGCAAAATGTTATTATTTCTCTGATAAGCTTCAGTAGCCTGGGAATCTTTTCTCACTAAAATACGCCCGCTAAATACCCCTTTTGACTGGCCATCCATCACCCCTTTATATAGCTGTTCGCTTTTGCAATTGGGTTTCGCATGATCCATGTAAACCCAATTATCAATATACTGATCCTTATCCATCAGATATAGCCCATTGGCATAATTTTCAGCCCCCTCCCCATTCAGGGTAACAAAATGATTGTTCCTGATTAGTCCTGCATGAAGGGAGAGTGTATTGGTTTCAACCCTGCTGTTTTTTTCCTGATGAATAAAGTGGTGATTGATTAATGAAGCATTGTTATGCTCATTTTGAAGCAAAGTAAAATCGTATTTTGCATTTTGAGCAACATAGCTTTCCGTTACCGAATTTCCTAAAGAATACTTCATTGTTAAAGCATGATCGCAAACAACCAGGTTAAAGGAAGTATTTTCCTCCAGCACAATAAGGTTCCTTGGTTGAATTAAAAGTTCCTTGTCAGAGAGGATCAGGTTTACAATCTGTATAGGTTTATTAAATACCGTATTTTTTGGTACATAAATAAAAACACCATCTCTCGCAAGTGATGTATTCAAATCAACAAAACTATCTTTTCCAAACCCGGCATATTTCGAATAGTGTTTTTCCAGAATATGTGGCATTTCCTTCGAGGCTGCCTGCATACTTCCATAACGAATACCACTGGGTAGTTCTATCAGCTGATCAGCTTCCCCATGATAAAAACCATTTAATAAAGTAATCAAATGGGTATTCAAATTAGGAATATCACACTTAAACAGATGGTTAATGTCGAAATGAACGATTTCTTTCAGAAACCTGTATTTATAATCTCTTTCAAAAAGTTTATCTATCAATAAATGTTTATAATCTTCATCTTTTCTGCCTGGTAAACCCTCACGGAGAAAAGCTTTTGATGCTTTCTTCCTGGTTTGTTTCATAAAGTCAGGTTCATGGCCGTTTAATTTTCCCAAATGGTCAAATAACCTGCCAAAATCAAGATTTTGTTCTTTATATATTGATAACTCTTTCATGAAAATACTGTTCCGCATCAAATCTGCTCCAATTCTTTTTTAATCCAGTCATAGCCTTTCTCCTCCAATTCAAGTGCCAGTTCTTTTCCACTGGATTTAACGATTCTTCCTTTGTAAAGAACATGAACAAAATCGGGAACTATATAATCAAGCAAGCGTTGATAATGAGTAATTATTATGCTTGCGTTTTCCGGGGTTTTCAGTTTATTTACGCCATTGGCAACCACCCTGAGAGCATCAATATCCAAACCGGAATCTGTTTCATCAAGAATAGCCAGTTTTGGTTCAAGCATTGCCATTTGAAAAATTTCATTTTTCTTTTTCTCCCCACCGGAAAACCCTTCATTTACCGATCGACTTGTTAATCCGGAGTCGATTTCCACCAGGCTTTTCTTCTCCCTCATAAGCTTCAAAAAATCGGAAGGGGAGAGCGGATCCAGTTCTTTTGCCTTCCGGATTTCATTAATGGCCGTTTTCATAAAATTGACCATACTCACCCCCGGAATTTCCACCGGGTACTGAAATCCTAAAAAAATACCGGCATGGGATCTTTCTTCCGGTGACAGATCCAACAGGTTTCTCCCTTCAAAGATCACTTCACCAGCAGTGACATTTACCATATCCCTACCTGCAAGCACCGATGCCAAGGTACTTTTCCCTGAACCATTGGGTCCCATAATTGCATGAACTTCTCCTGGTTTTATCTTCAGGCTAATCCCTTTTAATATTTCCTTGCCGCTTATTTCAGCGTGTAAATTATTTATAATAAGCATTTTATTCTAATTATTAATTATTTTACCCAACACTTCCTTCCAGGCTTATTTCCAACAACTTCTGAGCCTCCACTGCAAACTCCATAGGTAATTGATTTAATACTTCTTTTGCATATCCGTTTACAATTAATCCAATTGCCATTTCAGTAGATATTCCTCTCTGATTGCAATAAAAAATCTGATCTTCTCCGATTTTAGAGGTAGTGGCTTCATGTTCCACTATAGCACTATTATTATCCACCTCCATGTAAGGGAAGGTATGTGCTCCACACTTATCCCCCATGAGCAGCGAATCACACTGTGAAAAATTACGCGCACCTTCTGCATTTTTCAGCACTTTTACCAGGCCACGGTAACTATTTTGGCTTTTGCCTGCCGAGATCCCTTTTGAGATAATAGTACTTTTTGTGTTCTTACCAATATGGATCATTTTCGAACCGGTATCTGCCTGTT
>JAOZKQ010000103.1 GCA_029935275.1 Bacteroidales bacterium
TGGCAGGAATAAAAGTATTAGAAATATTTCCTTTTGAATATTAAGTACTATTTTTGGCCTGATTAATTCATAAAAAATAATAAAAATTCAGTATCTATGTATATTTCAGCTAATTGTTACGATTCACATAAAAATTAAACTTTTTTCATTTTCCTCTAATGTGCATTTATTTTAATGCATCTGTTTCGTTGCTATCCCGATAGCTATCGGGATGAAACAGGAAACTATGTCAGCAGGTTCAGGCGCCTCACATCTGCATCAAACTAAACGCATGAACCACGAAGTACTCGACACAGTCAATTATTCAGGTTCGACCCATATTTTTAAAAAATGAATTTTACGCAACTTTATAAAAAAGCACTTAATAAGGAATTTCTTTCAGAAGACGAAGGCCTTTTCTTATATGAAGAAGCTCCAACACAGGAACTTATTGCGCTGGGATCCGGTCTCCGGAAGAAAATTGTTCCTGGCAAAGAAGTTACCTGGCTAATCGACAGGAATGTTAATATTACAAACATATGTTACTCCCAATGCAAATTCTGTAATTTTTATAGAAAGCCCAATTCTGAAGATGCCTATATTACATCACTGGCAGAATACAAGAAAAAGATTGATGAGTTATTTAGCTTTGGAGGAGATCAGATTTTACTACAAGGTGGTTTGCATCCTAAACTGGGACTGAAATTTTACACTCAGCTTTTTGCAGATCTGAAAAATATGTTTCCTAAACTAAAACTCCATGCTTTAGGTCCACCTGAGATTGTACATATTGCACGACTGGAACAAATGAATTACCATGAAGTACTTCTGGAACTCATTAATGCAGGTTTAGACAGCCTTCCGGGTGCAGGAGCTGAAATTTTATGTGACAGGGTACGGAAAATTGTATCACCGGTTAAGGCCAGCACTGATGAATGGCTTAATGTAATGCGTGAGGCCCATAAATTAAATCTGCCCACTTCTGCAACCATGATGTTTGGACATGTAGAAACAAAGCGGGAACGTATTAGTCATCTAATCAAAATCAGAGAAGTACAGTCTGAAAAACCTTCAGGTTCATATGGGTTTATTGCATTTATTCCATGGCCTTTCCAGGACATGGGGACTAAACTAAAAAGCCAGATGGGAATTCATAATAATATTTCACCGGAGGAATATATACGCATGATTGCAATTAGCCGGATATTACTCCCAAATATTAATAACATTCAGGCCTCATGGTTAACCGTGGGAAAAGATACTGCACAAATTTGCTTACATTCCGGAGCCAATGATTTTGGATCTATTATGATTGAAGAGAATGTGGTTTCTTCTGCTGGTGCAGAATATAAATTTGATGCAGATGGCATTAAAAAAGCCATATTGGAAGCTGGATTTATTCCACAGCTCAGAAATCAGAAATATGAGTTTGTTAAGCTCCCTCAATTCACTAAAAATGACCGAAACTAATCCAGAATTTCTATCGAATATAAAATACTTTCCACCTGTCTCAGGAATTCTCGTTTATCATCATTAGGGGCATAAACAAAACCCTCGAGGGTCACTACTCTATTTCTTTCCTCATCAACCGTGGATATGCTAACAAAGGGCCCTCCCATGAAACCATTCTGAAGCTTCCACAAACCTAGCAGCTTCGCAAAATAAAGGCTGTCTTTTTCAAATTCAGTATAGACAGGTGTTAAGAGATCCTCTGTAGTCATCCAGGTATTTTCAACCGGCCCATTTACATATTTTTTCAGAACTTCATTTCGTTTCCTGATAAGATTCTCAGGAAGGAAGACATTCCTGTTGTTATATGGATAAAAATAAATAAATATACCCTGACTGCAAAGCGGGGTTTCATTTGAAATCCAGACAAAATCTGAAGAATCAACATCCAGGTTATAACCTTTTGGAATATACAATCTAAGGTGATATTTCTTTTTTAATTTCCTGCTTATATCTGTTTCCTGGTATTTCTTATAACCAAAGAGCACCCGTTGCCTTTCTGCATCATTAATTTTATCAATGATCAAATCTGAATTTTCAACAAGCAGGTCTATACATGAAGAATCATTTGGGGCTGTAACATTAATTACCAGTTGGGGAACAGCCCATTGATCATTTATCATAGATATTCCTGCCTTAGTATATTTTGAGTCAATTTTTATATTTACAATATTCCTATGTGTTGTAAAGATTTTTGAAAACTGATTTGGTGAAATATGTATAATATCAAAAACAGGTTCTGGTTGTGGCAAAGCCGGCTGATCATAAGAAAAGAACTTTCGTAAGGTATCTCCCAAAGCAGACTCCCATTTATATTGTGGGACCACCAATATAATTTCGCCAGAAAGACCTGAGATTCTGGGCTTTAAAGTATCCGCGTTATACTTACACGAATAAATCAGCAATATCATTGTTAAAAAACCGGATAAAAGCAGGATTCTTCTCATAGTGCGAAGTTCAAATTATATGAATATAAATGTTATACAAATGAAAGTCATTTTAAAATGTAACAAAAACTATACCATTAAATACAAATGAAAATAATCATAGTCCATTAAAAACGTATAATCAACTAAAAACAAAAATATTATGCAAAGTATATCAATTCAAAGTACCAGCTTTTATTTTAGAAAAGCAAAAAGCTTTATATTTTTTATTAGTCTGTGTCGTATAATCTACTTTGTTGACTCCGGAATAGCATTGCTTTGCTACCTCAGATATAATATGCCAAAAGCTTCAGTAAAGCTTAAAATAAAAAACCTGTCGAAAAAAATAGCTTTTCTTCGACAGGTAATTATTTATTAATAATTTACAAGAGATCAGGAGTCAATTTTATCCTGATCTTCCTTTTTATCTTTTTTTTCATCTTCTTTTGTTGCCTTCTTAAATTCTTTCATGCCCTGTCCAAGGCCTTTCATTAATTCTGGTATCTTTCTTCCTCCAAATAAAAGGACAACTACCAAAAGTAACAGCATTATTTCCATTGGACCCGGAGAAAACATCAGGGGAATAAATAAATTCATTTTCTTAATTTTTTAATTTATAACCAAACAAAAGTAACAATAATTTGAGAAAAATACACAGTATATAAAACTATTCACCTATTTTCTGAATAATCTTACAACATCATTGCCATTAGCAAATAGCAATAAAGCTATTAAAAGCACCATCCCGGTAATTTGTGCATATTCCATGAATTTATCACCCGGCTTTCTTCCGCTTACCACCTCATATAATAAAAACATTACATGCCCTCCATCCAGGGCAGGGATGGGAAGAATATTCATAAATGCAAGGATAATGGAAAGAAATGCGGTCAGGCTCCAGAATGAATGCCAGTCCCAAACACCGGGAAAGATATTCCCAATAGTAATAAAACCTCCCAGTGATTCATATGCTTTAGTTCCAGGAGAAAATATCAACTTAAACTGTTTAATATACTTATTAAGGGTCACCACACCCTTATTTATTCCAGCTGGAATAGATTCAAAGAAACTATACTTGATTTGCCGAAATTCGAAAAATCCACTTATATCCCGGCTGATACCTATCATATTATTTTCTGTAAGATAGACAGTAATATCCAGTATTTCCCCATCACGGTTCAGCTTCAAAGTTACTTCGTCCAATTGGTCATTCTGTTTCAAATAATTTTGAAACTCATCATAATAGTCAAAGTTCTTACCGTTAACCTCTAAAAGTTCATCATTCACTTTTACTCCTGCTTGTTTTGCCGGAGAATCTTTGCCAGCATATCCATTAATGATATATGGAGAAAATGGAATCCTTGGATCCAATTGAGCTTTCCCTTTAATTAAAGCAGGAATAACGCTTTCTGGAATATTTAAATTTACCAGTTCTCCATCTCTTCTTACCTGAATCGTTTTTACACCGTTCAATAAAATATCAGGAATGATATGGTAAAAATTTTCAACATACTCATTGTCCAGAGACAAAATATGATCTCCATTTTGCAAACCCATCTGCATGCCAAGGGAATCTACTGCCACCCCATACTTTACATTTTCAGCAGGCAGGTATTCCTCACCCCAGGTATAAAGAACAGCTACATAAATTAAAATAGCCAAAACAAAATTAACCATCACCCCGCCCAACATAATAAGAAGCCGTTGCCATGCAGGTTTAGCCCTGAATTCATAGGGTTTTGGCGGCAGTTTCATCTGTTCCTTATCCATAGATTCATCAATCATTCCGGATATTTTAACATAACCTCCCAATGGTAACCAACCTACACCATATTCTGTATCTCCCTTTTTAAATTTAAATAAAGAAAACCATGGATTAAAAAACAGATAAAACTTTTCAACCCTCACGTTGAATAATTTTGCAAAAGTAAAGTGTCCCAGCTCATGTAATATTACCAGTATAGATAAACTCAGAAGAAACTGGGAAATTTTTATAAATATTTCCATTTATATAATTTAAGTACTAAAATTAAAGGCACAAAATTAATTATCTTTTATTAATGACAATGCAAACTGCCGTGATTCCTTATCGGTTTTTTCAAAATCGCTTAAATCCGGATGTTTTATATAGGTAATTTCTTCCATTGTTCTTTGAATTACTTCCGGCATTTTCATGAATGAAAGCTTTTTTCTAAGAAAGGCATTAACCACAATTTCATTTGCTGCATTAAGAACACAAGGCATATTTCCCTCTTTTTCCATAGCCTTATAGGCCAGCATTAAATTTGGGAACCTTTTTTCATCGGCCTTTTCAAAACTCAGTTCATGAAGATCTTCAAAACTCAATCTCGGAAAATCAGATCTAATTCTATCAGGAAAGCCAAAAGCATATAAAATAGGTAACTTCATATCCGGCAATCCCATCTGGGCTTTGATTGAACCATCTTCAAACTGGACCATTGAATGAATAATTGACTGAGGATGGACCACTACTTCAATTTGATCCGGTTTAAGATTAAACAACCACTTTGCTTCAATCGCCTCAAAACCTTTATTCATAAGAGAAGCCGAATCAATGGTTATTTTGGCACCCATATCCCAGTTAGGATGTTTCAGTGCCTCCTCAGGGCTTACCCTGTGAAGATCATCCAGGCTCATTCTCCGGAAAGGCCCTCCGGAAGCTGTTAAAATTATTTTTTCAATCTTATTAAAACCCTCACCTACAAGGCACTGATATATTGCTGAATGTTCAGAGTCAACAGGAAGAATACTAACACCTTTCCGACGGGCTGCGTCAATAATCAAATTCCCTGCCACCACCAGCGTTTCTTTATTTGCAAGGGCAATATCCTTTCCTGCCTCAATGGCAAACAGGGTAGGTTTTAGTCCGGCATAACCAACCATTGCAGTTAATACCAGATCAACACCCTCCATTTGAACAACATCAGAAATAGCTTCTTCTCCGGTATAAACTTTAACCGGAAGATCAGCAAGTAGCCCCTGAAGCCTGCCATAATACTTTTCCTCCCCGATTACAACCACATTAGGAAGGAACCTTCTGGCCTGTGCAGCTAAGAGGTCAACATTACTATTTGCTGTAAGCACTTCTACCTCAAATCTATCAGGATAATCAGCAATAACCTGCAATGCCTGAGTCCCAATGGATCCGGTAGAACCCAGTATAGCTATTCCTTTTTTCATTTATTCTAATGGAAGGGGAAATTAAATTAAATTAGTAAATGACAAATTTCTCAGAATCCAGGGGCTTCCCTTTAAACCAAAGTTCAAAATGTAAATGTGTCCCGGAGGTATATAACTCCCCTGAATTACCCAGAACAGCTATATCTTCACCTGCCCTCACATGAGTCCCCACTTCCTTTAGCAGTTTTGCATTATGTTTATAAACGGAAATAAGATTATTATCATGCTGAAGTTGAATCACATAGCCTGTTTCCACCGTCCAGGAAGCTATAAGCACGGTTCCTTCCATTATGGCATGAACAATTGATCCTTCATTACCAACTATATCTGTTCCAAAATGACTTTTTGAAAGGTCATAAGAACTGGAAATGACTCCCTTTAATGGGGGGAAAAAAAACAGACTTGAAATATCATCTTCCTTAATAGTCCGGTCAGCCAAAGACAGATCAAACTGTTCGTCTCTTTCAATTTGAGAACGCAATAATGAATCTTCCTGGGATTTAGTAAAAGTAATTTTTTTAAGATTTATATTGCTTATGGTATCCTTATCATTAATCTCCTCGATAGGAGCTTCTCCATAAATAATCCGTTTCAGGTTATCAAAATATTGATCCCTGATTTCAAGCTCTCTCTTTATGGAATCAACAAGAATAGCATTCATTACAATCTGGCTTCTTTCTTTCCCATCGGGGTAGCCTGGTATTAACTCCCTTATTGGGGTAAATGCAATAACTACAAGCATTATAATAAACATAAGGAGATTAAATGCTACAAAAATTGTAAATATATCTCTCTTTGTAGCCCTGATCTTCCAAACTTCTTTAAAAGTATAATCATTAAAGATGGTTATTCTGTAAACATGTTTCCAGTTGGTAAATAACTTATGTTTCTTCTTTTTTGCCATTATGTTATGCCTGAAATAAAATGTCCTTTAATAATAAAATGCCTTTCTTAACTAATCCGTAACCTGTACTTCCTTCGGGTCACTCTGCCATAAGCCATGATTGGAGCATAAGGCCATTGCTGATAAATTCATACTATTTTGTGGTACAATATAAAAATCGACTTCAATATGCCCGGCCTTATTCCCAAGTGTGCCTGCTCCATACCTAACATCAGCCAATAAAGTTTCTCTGTTCCATAACTGAACATACTCAATGAAGTGACCGGTTTCATCAGGATGTGGATATTCATCTCCCAATTTTACTTTAACCTTAAACTTTTCTCCTCTTTTTGCCCTATCCTTACAAATAACATTAGGACTATGCCTGTCAAAATAATCTTTTCTAAGCTCTTTTTCTTCTTTTGAAATATCTACAGATTTAAAAATTCTAGGCATGAAAGTAAATTATTTTATATTCAACTTTTTAATGATTTAACTCAATTCATTAAAAAAGCACACAAAATTACAATATTTATTTTGAGAAAACGAATTCATGATGTACATTTGCAGGCGTTAAAGCAGTTTGCTTTCTTTAAATTGTAAAATAAGTGTTCTTTTAAAATATATTGCGGGGTGGAGCAGTGGCAGCTCGTTGGGCTCATAACCCAAAG
>JAOZKQ010000542.1 GCA_029935275.1 Bacteroidales bacterium
GAAATGACCCTGGCTGAAAAAGCTGAATATTTTCAGAAAGTACAACGATTAAGGCATATCCGCTTCGGTTTTTCATCAGAAACGATCTTATCTACACCCGGCGATCTTTCCACAACTATTCTTCATGATACAGACAATGATGGTCTTTGGACCTCCATGTATCTGGCTGGAGAGTTATTCCGTTATGGTGCCACAAAATCAGAAGATGCCCTTCAAAATGCTTATGAAGCCTTTGAGGCCATGGAAAGGCTGACTGAAATAAGTGGCATAAAGGGATTTCCTGCAAGAACTTATGAAATTGATGGTTATCAATCAAGTGATAATGATCCCAATATGCCTGAAGACCAGAAAATATGGAGACTTAGCAAAGACAAACGCTGGAGATGGAAATCCACAACCAGTAGTGATGAAACATGTGGTCATTTCTTTGCCTATGCTCTTTTTGCAGAAATAATTCCTGATAAAGAATGGAGAGACCGGGCTATTCATCAAATTAAAATTGAAATGGATCATATTATCGAAAATGACTGGTACCTGGTCACATGGAATGGAGAAATAACCCAATGGGGAAAGTGGAATCCTGACTATGTAAACAGCTTTCCGATTAATGTAGGTGACCGCCGGTTGAATTCGACCTTAATAATTGCTTTCCTTCAAACCGCATATCACTTTACCGGGGAGGAAATTTATAAAGAAAAAGCATTTGAACTCATGAAAGACTACGGTTATGATGAAAACGCAAGTCGCCCAGCAACAGTAATTGGAAAAGTTGATGGGCAATCCCTTAGTAATACCTGGAATCATTCCGATGATGAAATGTACTTCCTGACTATTCCGGCTTTTGTAAATTATGCTTTTAACGATGAGTTAAAAAAGGATTTTTTTGAAGCAGCAAAAAGCCATTGGGAAGTTGAACGATCTGAAAAAAATCCCCTCTGGAATTTTATTTATGCCCTGGCAGGAGGTGAAGATTATGACTTAGATGAATCTGTATGGTGGTTAAAAGAATTCCCCATGGATCTGGTTTCCTGGACTGTAAATAATAGTCACAGGCAAGATTTAACCAGGGTTGAGCAAAACTTCAGAAGACAGGAATACACCGAAGTACTTCCAAGGGATGAACGCCCAATGCACTTACATAACAACGCATACAGGAATAATGGTGGAAGCGATGGCAGAAGAGAGTATCCACCATACTTATATTTATTACCCTATTGGGCAGGCCGCTATATTAATGCTATTGGTCCTGGAAACAAATAGAGTTAATATTTTACTGAAATTTATTTTAGAAAGTATGACCAAAATATTTAATAGGTTTTTGATTCCCCTGATTATAATTATATCCTTAAGCAGTTGTAATTCTAATAATAATAAAATTTTGCATATGAGCGAAAAGCAAATAACATTTTCTCCTAAAACACATGCACTGGATAATAATGATAATTTCTCCCCGGATGACAAGTTTCTTTGCTACGATACACGTGGTACTGTTTTTAATGAGAATCTTGCAAATTCAAAATCCATAGAGAAAGTTGAAATTGCAAGTGGTAAAGAAACTATCCTTTGGGAACCTGAATCGGTTACGGGAGAAAATGCAGCTCCCGGAGTAGCAGCGGTATCATATCATCCTTCTGAGAACAAAGTAATATTTATTCATGGACCACTACTTAGTGAAGTAGAAGAACGCGGGTATTATAACATTCGCAACCGCACTGCACTTGAAGTAGATGGAGAAGGCAATAAAACATCCGGTTTGGTTGATATGAGAGATATCCGAAATCAAATAACCACACCCGGGGCACATCGTGGAGGTACACACCGTCATGAATATACCAGAGATGGCAACAGAATTGGATTTACCTATGATGATTTTCTTGTTCAGGATTATGATCGTACCATAGGATTTATGCAAGCAGATAAAAATGTACCTCCCACTTATACCCAATACTTTTCTCTTATCTTAAAGCCAACAAAAAAAGGACAATCCAAGCCTGGAGAAATTGAAAAAGCTTATGGTGATTCATGGGTTGATAACGAAGGTTCTATGAGGGCTTTTATTGGAAAAGTCCGGAGCGACAATGGAACAGACTTTAATTATGATCTTTTTGTTGC
>JAOZKQ010000543.1 GCA_029935275.1 Bacteroidales bacterium
TAAGCTTTATTAGCCTGATTATGATAACTTGTACTCATTATTACCCTGCATCACGATATATCTGTTGCAAGGCATAATAAATGAAGTCACGCGGCTTGTGAATAGGAGAATATTTAAAATACATAATTCTTACAATTGTTATTTTGTTTACATTTACATGCAAGTTACTACAAAAATTATACCAAGTCAAACATTTACCTCCCCCCATTTTTTATGTTATACAGCATAAATTCAAGTAATTAATAGGGAACCGAGAGGCAGTTATCAGTTATGAAAAAAGACGGAAGGCCGAAGTCGGGAGACCGGAGTCAGGGATCAATTAACAGTTAACAGGGATCAGTTAGAAGACAAGAGTCAGGAAACAGGATAAAGGTTGAAGGAAAAAGGCAATCCTCCTACGCTATCTCCTTTGCAGAAGCTACGGAGATCAAAGAATGCTATGGAGGATATCATAAATAAGAAAAGAAAACTAAGACTAAGAGACGAAGTGACTGAGTGTCAGAGAGAGTGATAACAGAGCTTGCATTATCGTAAAGGCGCGATGCATCGCTTCTCAGTTTAACAATACGCTAATGTTTAGCCAAAAACCGGGAACCGAAGTCAAACGAATAACTACCTGGCGAATGACTATTGCCCAAAGGGTTATTTTGTAGAATGACATAAAAGCTATGAGTGTATGCTAAAAAGAATATCTTAGCAGGCATCTTTTTGGATAAATGTTTCATAGGCAGAAAAAGCCCACTTTCAAACCCTTACTAAATGCAGATAGTTCGATATTTCATCATGCCTACTGCTATAAATCTGGGTTAACATAAGGAAAGCCCTGACAACTCACTACGATTGCTGTCAGGGCTATAATTTGTAAATCTTGATTTTTTTATATAAAAAACCCACAGATTTGTTTATTATCTCGCTACAATAAATTTTCCGGAATATACATTGTTATTTATCTTTACACGTACAAAGTATATGCCTTCTTTCCAGCCTGTTGTATTGATTATGTGCTTGCTGTCTTTTAACTTCGTTACTTTTTTAGTTAATACCTGTTGCTGGCTGTAAATTTCCATTTCCCATTCATCACCTTCGGTGTATTTGGCAATGTTTTCAGTTTTCAGTTCCAGGGTGGTTTCATTGTTTGCAGGGTTGGGGGTAAAACTCATGTACCAGCCTCCACCACAATCATCAACATCCCAATATATAGATTTCCAGCTACTGGTCCCACATGAGTTAGTCGCCCTGACCCTGACAAGTTCCTGAGAGGGAGCAGGGTCCTCCCAGTAATCAATTTCAACATACTTATAGTCGGATGAACCTCCTGAATATTCTTCTGTTATTTCCCAATCTGAAGCATTCGGTATATCCCATTGATAAGCTGAAATCATAGATTCATATGGATGTTCAGCCTCTCCACTAACAGTCTCACATGTGCTTAACTCATGTTCCAGGCCCCATGGATCGCTAAAGAATTCTATATTATTTGGGTTTGGTTTTCCAGCCCAAACGTTTTTTTGTGGACCGGCAGTTGTATAACCGTTTGAAGTAAAATTAGCCTGTACCCAACCTGCACCAGAAGTGCTACTACCAGAGGCACGGATAGAAGGCGTTGTAGTACTGCCTCCACTGGATATAACCAAGTTTGAACTTTTTGTCCAGCTTATTGCTGATCCTGTGGGAGCATTATTTGCAGTATAAGTTGAACCTGAGTAACATACAACATCCGGACCGGAAATAGTTACCTGCCCCGGGTTAGTACCTACCCCAACGGCATACCAAGCGGCTTCAACCTGTAAGGTTTGAAAAGTATTTTCACCAAATAAATCAGCAGCAGCATTAACCATGTTTGTACGCATTAAAGCATAACTGGTGATTCCATTCAAAAATCTCCCTGCCTGAGAATGATACACCAAATCGGCAGCAGCATCCATTCCCAAACCATAAACTTGAAAGCTATTGGCCAGCCCGTTAGTTCCTGAGCCACCCTCAGTTAAACGATAAAACCAATGGCTTAAAATCCCACTTCGATAATATTCTTCTGTATTGATATTATAAGCTGTTGTATTATAGGTGTGAGCAATTTCAGTAAGAGCATTTGAATCATCTGGGTTCTTAAT
>JAOZKQ010000544.1 GCA_029935275.1 Bacteroidales bacterium
CCCCAGAGGACTTTCAGGTCCAAGCCCACATATGGAGTTACCCAATAATCAAAAAAGTACCTTTGATAGCCTAATGCAAACTCAATTTCGGAAAAGCTTCCTGCAGAACTCACAAGCTCCTTGCTCTTCTCATCCTGCTTTTGGTAATAATTAAAGTTCAAGCGTACAAAACTCTGCTTTTTAAAACGCCTTGCATATCCTACTCCGTGAAAATATTGAGGATAATACTTTTTCCCCTGAAAAACATCGTTATAATATGCATTACCTTCAGCAATAATCTGTCGCTGCTTTACACTAAATAAGTTTAGTGACATTGAATTTAAAGGAAGAACCAGTTTATCACCCTGTGCTTTTATGGGAAGCATAATAAAAAACAGCATAAAAATGCTAAGCAGATATTTCATTCTTCAAATTTATAAGTGCTAAAGATATATATTAAACATATTCAAGATTCTACAATCACTCTATTTTTTCATCTGTTTTATTTTTATTAATTCGGTCAGATGTAATCCGCCATGAAATAATCATCCCGGTTGTTGTGTTTTTTTCTCATGGCTATTTCAAATTGGTATTTCCTTTCTGTATATAAAAGTGCTTTATTCGTATCAAAGGGAAAATCACAAGCATTACTATTGAAATAATAACCATGGCCTGACCTATCCCAATCATATCAGCAAGAAAACCCATTAAAGGTGCCAGTATTGCTGCAAAGATCCCTTTCACCTGACTTTCAACAGACAATGTAGTAGCCAGGATCTTTTTATCGAACAAATCTGCTAAGTAAGAGACTCCCACCGGACGACGGATATTTTCGATTACAAAAAGACTGATAAACAATAACACGGAGATTACCGACCATAAAACGGAGCCTGTGGAGTATAATAATCCACTTATAGCTCCGAGCAACAAACCAAAAACAAGGGTTTTGTTCAGTGCCCGGCTAAGATCTCCAAATTTTCCGGCAATTGATCCGGCATTCCTTGAAGCAATTGAGGTTAAAAGGTAAATTACAAAATAAGCACCACCTATAACTAAGGAGGAAAGTCTTTCCTTCGAAACAGCAAAGCTAACAGGAAGCGATAGTACCAGCATGAAAACCATCGGCTGCAAATAGTCTTTTATCGCCCTGAGATACCCACTAAATGAAGCAATATTAGAAATGTTTTTAGCAAACTTAAGGTTCAGAAAGGAATTTTTAAATTCTTTAAATAAAGTCCTAAAAGTTGTACCTATGCTAACGTCTTTCCAATTTATGCCACTTCCTTCAAGTGCCCTGGGATATGAAATAATCAACATTAGGTCTAAAACATAGGGAACAACAGAATAAAGAAAAATAATCTGATAATTCCCTGAATAAAAAACCAGAAAAGCCGCAGCAAGTGAGGATAAAGCTGATCCAATCTGTGACCAGGAGCGGGTATGGCCGTAATAATAAACTTTCTGATCATTCCATCCATTTATATCAAGGTATTCAAATATCATTGCTTTATGTGTACCCGTTCTGAATGAATCGCCAAAAGCATAAATTATCATTGCAAGTAAAAATGCAAAGTATGATGAAAAGAGATAGAAAGCTATGAATGAAAGAATGTAGGAAAGAAAAGACAGAATCAGCGTCCGGCGCCTGCCAAACACATCTGCCAGTACACCGGAAGGGATCTCCATCAGGTTTCGCATCAGTTCACGAACAGTAATCAGTGTTCCAATCTGAAAGTAAGTGAGTCCTTTTTCTAAAAGAAAAAGATACAAAAAAGGTTCAAAAAATCTCAAATTCTTTAAAAAACCATACAAGCAAAATTTGTAATATTGCAGGTCTTTTGTGATTGGAACAGACATTTATAAATTGCTTTCTGTTAAAACAAAGTTCATTTATACACTCATTACAAAGCCAGCTACGAATTTACAAATCTTTATTTCTAAAATTCACAAAATCCTTATATTTACATTCTCAATCAATTTATCCAGGAACAATGATTATTCTTCTTTCGCCTGCAAAAAGGCTTGATTTTAATAAAACTTCAGCCGTCAAGACACACACTCAACCACAAATGGCTGATCAAAGTAAAGAACTTATCAAAAAGCTAAGAACTCTCAGCCTAAAGAAAATC
>JAOZKQ010000545.1 GCA_029935275.1 Bacteroidales bacterium
CGCTCGGTAGCGAGGGAAAACAGAAGTAATAACGGATTATTTTGAAGGTTTTATACTCAAAACCGTCGTGTTACACGAACCCAGGCATTGAAGCCAGACCCCTCTATGCTTAGGATCCCATCATAGAAATAGAGCATCCATATTCGACCATCAGATGTATGGTCTGAAGTCCATATGAAACTAATAGCACGTTCAAATACCGGGTCGATATGTGAGTCCTCATATGATTGTGGCTCCATCAATGACATGGCCTCTTCAACAGTAGGAAGGCGCCAGTCATTGAACCCTGCAAACTTTTCGGCATTCATGCGATGGACATATTGTTCGGCATCTGCAAACTTCATCAGACCTGATGAACCACCCCTCTGCCACATAAGACCAGTGAATGCATCATGAATGACTATAGCTTTATCTATAATTTGAGATTCATATCTATGCTCAATACCTTTCCCTCCCGGATTCCGAATTTTGTCAAAAAATTCATATTTGGCAAGCAAAACTCTAAGCTCCTCTCCCGAAAGAGTATCTGGTTCATACCGCAGCGAAACAACCTCAGGCCTGTCGGATAAAAAGCCGTGTACCTGTTTAATAATTTTTTGGGTAGCATCAGTAAAGCTGGAAATAGCTATAATGGCAATTCCAAAAACAATAAGTATAGCCAGCAGGCGGTTATTCTTTAGTCGATTTAAGATGTTATCTACCAAGGTTTTTTGTTCTGACATAATCTTCTACTTCCAATATCAGCATTATACCAAATATACAACATATTATATGGAAAGTCAAAAAAACATTTTAGTTACATAGTATGAAATACGTGCCCAAACAACTGTACAAAGCACTCCTTGCGGAGAATTACAATTAATAACAATTAATAACAACTAATTACTATCTAATTCCAGCCAGTCTTTTGCAAGTTTAGGCCATGTTTCTCCTGCATTTATTCCTGGCCGAAGGCCATAACCATGACCACCATCAGGTAAAATATGAAGCTCAAAAGGGACTTTAGCATCCCGAAGGGCACCGGCCATAACAAGAAGACTATTGCTGTAAGGATCATCAGCTGTGCCGAACAGAAACATGGGGGGTGTATTTCCAGTAACTATTAATTCAGGACTAAGTGATTTTCCAGGACCTTTATCAAGGTAAGCAGGGTAAATAAGCAGTGCAAAATCCGGTATGCTAGATTTTTCATCTGCTTTATCTATTTTTTCATAAGTATCCAAATTGTTATTGGCACTGAGCCTGGCAGCAAGGCTTCCTCCGGCTGAAAAACCAATAATGCCAATTTTTCCCGGGTTCAAATGCCATTCATCAGCACGGTATCGCACAACACGAATGGCCCGCTGAACATCCTGAAGTGCTCCTGCCTGTTTATCAGGAACACGATACTGAAGAACAAATGCATTTATACCCAAAGTGTTGAGCCATTCCGCAATTTCATAACCTTCTTTATCTATGGCAAGGATTGAAAAACCCCCGCCCGGACACACAATGATAGCTTTGCCTGTATTATTATTTTTGGGGGCAGGATAAAATGTGATAAGCGGATCAGTAACATCAGTTAAACGTATAACATTACCTTTCCTGTTATCTGTAACTATCGCTTCATGCTTAGCCTCTTTATCCCCTGGAACATCCCCGGGCCAAAGATGAATTATTTGTTGATTTTGAGCTGATCCGGTATTAACTATTATCAAAAGTAAAATTGCTAAAACTACGTTCTTCATAACTTTTAGTTTATAATATTGTTATAATCATCAGACTACAAACAACTCTTAGTATTTTTCAAACCATTTTATAGGTTCGCAAAGCGCTTTAAGATTTTCAACAGGAGTTCCTGCAGGGATTTCACATCCGGCATTTACCATATACGGATTCCCTGCCTCCTTATAAGTTCTTAGCATTGTTTTTTTGATGGAATCAGGAGTTCCATTTTTTACACCTGTAACAGGATCAATATTGCCGGAAAGTACTACTTCACTTCCAATAATATCCCTTACCGTTTTCATATCAACAAGATGGTCCACATCAAGAATATCTATATCCAGACCTGAAATTCCTGGTAAAAGATGTGTAATATTTCCACAAATATGTAAACGTACAA
>JAOZKQ010000546.1 GCA_029935275.1 Bacteroidales bacterium
TGCCTCCACTTTTTGAACAGGTGAATATTAATTTCTCGCAAGTTACCTTATGGGATTTGAAAAAACAAAAAATGAATACTCTTATTCAGCATGTTTTGTACATCTAATAAATACGGAGATATGTTGTTCCGAAGGAACTCTTATAATTCGAAATGGTATTCACCTTTTGAGGATAGATGAAATGACATTTTAGTAATGAAAGGATGGCCTGGCCTTTTTGAGAGGAGTTTTTGACATACTCATTCTGTCCTTATTGAACCTTAGAGATGGTATCTAATCAGGTTCCCGTAAATATTTTTGCTCCGTGAGTTGGTTTCTATCCAGAAATAATGTAACTTTTCGCATTAATATTAAAGTTTTTCCGGGTACCTAAAATCATATTGTTATGAACATTACATACTTTGACCCATTTTCAAAAGGATGGGGGAGGATGAAAGAAATCCTTTTTAATCCTTTCGATCTGACCAAATGGTTTATGTTGGGCTTTACTGCTTTTCTTGCCGGACTTCTTGATGGGCCGGGAGGTGGAAGTGGGGGCAACTCCTGGAATAAACACAATAACTGGACGGACTTTGATGAAATTGCCGATTTTCCTGCAAGGGCATGGGACTGGTTGGGTGAGCATGCCTTGTGGTTTGGCCTGATTATTTTTGGGGTCCTTTTTGCTGTGGCAGTTGTTGTTGTTTTTAACTGGCTTAGCTCGCGTGGGAAATTTATGTTCCTTGATAATGTTGCACATAACAGGGCTGAAGTTACGAAACCCTGGAATGATTTTAAGGTGATTGGAAATTCCCTTTTCCTTTGGCGCCTGGTTTTTGGTTTTATTTGTCTGGCAGTTTTTTTACTGCTTATCGCCTTATTCTTTTCAATGTTCCTTGGTATATATGCAGCTGACTTCCCAATGCCGGTTACAGCAATGAATATATTGGGCATGGTAATGATTTTCTTTACATTCGTTATAATAACCGGGTTTATAAGCCTGTTCTTGAATGATTTTGTGGTACCCATTATGTATAAATATCAGCTGACTGCAACACAGGCATGGGGAAAATTCCTGGTGCTTTTTGGAAATCACTTCTGGTATTTTATATTGTATGGACTTTTCATTTTTGCATTGTATGTATTGGTTGTGTTCATTGTCGTAGCTTTTGTACTGATGACATGTTGTCTTGGAGGTGTATTATTGATTCTGCCATATATTGGATCTGTATTGTTTCTTCCCATTTCGGTTACATTCCGGACTTTTAGCCTGGAGTTTCTAGAACAGTTTGGACCGGAATTTGAGATTTTCCCACGAGGAAATGATGAAAGTTTGCTGGCTAACTGATGTTTATTCTTCTAATTGCTGGTATTTCTATCGTTCAGTATTATTATGATCATAAGTGAAACAAAAATTCTTAAACTGAATTCTGCCAGGGGAAGGTTATATGTTTTCTGGGCTGTTCTGTTATTTGGTTTTCTGTTGTTTCCGTTTCTTACCAATTCCGGTAATACCGGGATTCTAAGCTGTAGGTTTCATCAGCTTACCGGACTTAGTTGCCCAACCTGTGGCATGAGCCGCTCCCTTTTTGAATTGACCCACTTTCATGTAATTGAATCCTTTAAAATGCACCTGTTTGGACCGGTGGTTTATATTATTGCATTGCTGCTATTTTTAAAATTATCATTTGAGGTCATTTCAGGAACAATAATTAAAATAGGGCTAAGTTCCAGGACCCTAAAAAGAATATTTCTTTCTATAGGAATAATGTGGATCCTTTATTGGTTGGTTAGAATGCTACTTGAAATTATTCATACCTGAGAAATCGCAATAGACTGTACTATTCTGTAAAGTGTTTTGAATAATTTCCCCTCAAATATTACATCCAACTCTTCAAGGCTTTTAAAACCAAAAATGAATGAAATTGCAATCGGATCAGCTCTCCAGAAAGTGTGGCCTTCATAGAAACCATATCTCATAATGTACTGAGGTTGCATTTACCCGGTATTGTTGAAGCTTAGATGGGATCACTTGAACTTTCTGTGGAGTAAGACTTAAACAGGAATATTATTGTTGAAAATCGTTACATGAAATTTTGCAGTAAGTAAGCCTGAAAGGCTTT
>JAOZKQ010000547.1 GCA_029935275.1 Bacteroidales bacterium
TTGGAATGAGAATGACTATTCCCCAGGAACTGAACCAGGTAAAATGGTACGGCCGTGGGCCCCATGAGAACTACTGGGACAGGAAAACAGCAGCATTTGTCGGGGTTTATGAAAAAACCGTGGATGACTTATATTATCCATATATCAGCCCACAGGAAAACGGAAACCGCACAGATACAAGATGGATTGTGTTTGCAAACAGTGAAGGATACGGCCTTGTTGCCACAGGCATGCCTTTATTAAGCTGGTCTGCCCTACCCTACACCATGGAAGATCTCACTCAGGAATCCAGGGGCACAATGCATACCTACGACCTGCATAAAAGAGATTTTATCTCTGTAAACCTCGATTACAAACAAATGGGTTTGGGTGGTGATAATTCATGGGGTGCCTGGCCACATGAAAAGTACAGGCTTCCTGCTAAGGAATATAGTTATGAATTTAAGCTTAGTCCATTAAAAAATAAATAATAATCCAGTCAGGGGATGACTTCGAAGTCATCCCCTGACTCAACACTTATCTAATTCTAATCAAATCATGAGAAAACAAACCAAAACAAGCCTGAAAATCACTATTCTTTTGGCAGCTTTTACTTTCCTTGCCATTTCCTGTTCAGACTCAAAAAACAAAGATCAAAAAGATATTACAAAACCCAACATCGTATTTATCATGGCTGACGACCTTGGTTATGGAGAACTTGGATGCTACGGGCAGGAAAAAATACATACCCCCAATATTGATGCCCTGGCTAAACAGGGAATGAAATTCACCCAGTTTTATACTGGTGCACCGGTATGTGCTCCAGCCAGAAGTGTTTTGCTCACAGGAAAACATATGGGACATTCAATTGTACGTGGCAATAATGAATGGGCATCAAGAGGTGATGTATGGGATTACGCAAAAGCCAGTGCCGATCCAAAACTGGAAGGACAGTGGCCGCTTCCTGCTGAGACAGTAACCTTCTCAAAAATTTTACAAAAAGCAGGCTATAAAACTGCTGTTGTTGGAAAATGGGGGCTTGGTGCCCCTTTCACCGATGGTGTACCTTCGAAACAGGGTTTTGATTTCTTTTATGGGTACAACTGCCAGCGCCAGGCCCACAGTTACTACCCTTTGCATCTCTGGAAAAATGATGAAAAAGTTGCAATGGATAATGAACTGGTGGTGCCAGGCACAAAACTTGATGAAGGGGCAGATCCTTATGACATTAACAGTTATAAGAAATTTACACAAAAAGAATATGCCGCTGACCTGATGATGGATGCAACACTTGAATTTTTAGAGACTGCTAAAGACCAGCCATTTTTATTGTATTTTGCTTCTCCTATCCCCCATAACCCTTTACAGGCACCCGCTGCTTATGTTGAAAAATATCATGAAGAATTCGGGGAAGAAGAGCCTTACCTTGGAGATAGGGGATATTTCCCGGCAAGATATCCACTTGCTAGCTATGCTGCAATGATTACCTACCTCGATGATCAGGTAGGGAGTATTATTAGTAAGCTAAAAGAAATGGGTGTTTATGATAATACTATCATTTTCTTTACCAGTGATAATGGCCCAACCTATTCTGGTGGAGTGGATGGGAAATTCTTCAACAGCGCCGGGCCCTTTAACTCAGAATACGGCTGGGGCAAAGGATTTACACATGAAGGTGGCATACGCGAACCAATGATTGCCAGCTGGCCCGGCCACATTGAACCAGGAACTGTAACTGATCATATAGGTTCTTTTCAGGATATACTCCCCACCTTTTGTGATTTAGGTGGAATTGAAACACCGGAAACAGATGGTATCAGCATCCTCCCAACGCTTACTAAAAAAGGGACCCAGAAAGAACATGCCTATCTGTATTGGGAGTTTCCAAGTTATACCGGCCAACAAGCTGTAAGAATGGGTAAATGGAAAGCTATCCGGCAAAATATTTTCAAGGGGAATATGGACATTGAGCTCTATGACCTGGAAAAGGATATTAAAGAAGAAAATAATGTGGCATCCGAAAATCCGGAAATTATAAAACAAATGGAAGATATCATGATTAAAGAACATGTACCTTCTGAAATGTTTCCTTTGTTTCCTGCTGAAAGAGAAAAGA
>JAOZKQ010000548.1 GCA_029935275.1 Bacteroidales bacterium
CAAATGTTATAAGCTTTATTTCTAAGGACTTATGAAGTCCAAATTAAAAGTTATTCATAATCCGGACAGCACATCAAATTATATAAATTATTGAATAATTGAAGAAATATGATATATAACAGGTATGTTGATTCATATAGAAAATTCACTTTTCTTTGTACCCGATTTCCAGGATACTAACCATTATTAAAAAATATATATTATGCATAAATTTAAAAATAAAACACGTATTATCCTATTGACTAAATTGATGTTTTTAATTTTCATCAGTAATTCAATAGCACAAATTGATTTGAATAATACTGAAATACATGAATCAAAAATATTTGCTAAAAATCCGATAAGTATTATTCAATCCCTGTATTTGGATGGAGAAGGAATGCCTTCTCACGAGATGTTCTTAAAAGCGAATGGAATAGATCCTGTAAATTCTACTGTGGAATCCAGGCCATATTTTACTCTTAGTTTTTTAAAGGATGATGTTCTTAATAAAAATGGGGTATTTAAACTTAGAAAATCTACAGAATTATTGAACATGGATTTTTACATAGAAACCGTCACAAAACATAATTCTGTCAATGTTGCACTTCCAATTTGGGATGGTCGGGTCTATGAGGATAACAATAGTTTAATAGTAGGTGGATATTCTTCTGAATTTAATGAAAGGCCGGTAGGCCGGATTGATGGCAAAGGTTTATTTATTCCCCAATTAGAAGGAGCTGATTCTGAGGAATTTCCAATACTACAGTTACCAGCTGAGCAAATTATTTTTGACCCTTTTGAATGGAAACTTCTCAGAATAAAACCAGCTAAAGGTGAAAGTATTAAAAAAAGTACGAGTAGTTTTCTTCCAGTCAAAATTTATGGACAGGATGGTGATCTCATTAAGAAAATCAGCTTTGAGTTAGAGAATAATTCAGGCAAATCCATGGTTCTGTATGGAATTATTAATGGTAAAAAAACGGAGCTTGCAACTTGTAGTTTAGAAAATTCAGATATAGTTAACAGAAGGGAAGCGTATCAACCAGAATTGATTGAAGGTAGCAGCCAGCCAGGGAATGCTGAGGTAATTACTTTAACATTTAAAGGAAAATATTCTGCTATTGTATCTCCTCAAGGTACTGAACTACATTTAAATAAAGAAGCAGATTATTTAAGTGCAGAATATAAATCAAAAACCAATACAATTGAAATTGACGGGGATTTTCAGGACTGGCGGAATATAGCCGGAGTATCAGATATTAAAGGTGATTATGTATCCTATCTTTTTGCAAATCCGGATACAGACCTTTTAGAATTTAAGGTGACAAATGATGATAAATACCTGTACATATATTCCAGGGTTGTAGGTGCGCATGGCAGAACAGGAAAGAAGGGCCGGTACTATTGGTATGCCTATATAGATGTTGATACAGATGCTTCTACCGGCTACCCTCCTACCAGGGATGATAATTGCTATTTTGGTATTTCAATGGGTGATGATAGCGAAGCTCAATTTGAATTTGTTGGTAACCGCTTTGTAAAAACATTTTTTGGATTTACCGGAGTTGGGGCAGAGAAAGAAGTTCTAAGTGGAGAGTTGGAATTGGGTCCATCCTATTACGCACCGGAAGGAAGGGATGGAACAAAAAGAGACAGTTATAAAATTGAATATGTAAAGAGAAACGGATTACTCTCTATAACTCATGATTATACTGAAGGAACGAGTGAGGATATAATAATTGCCCTGTCTCCGGATGGTTCAGAAGTGGAAGTAAAAGTTGAACTGGCCGGTTTCCTGAAAGACAAATCAGGTAATTTGTTGATGTCTCGTGGTGAAGTTATTGATATTGCAGTTGGTGTTGAAGGTTCCAGTGATCATTATGGTACGAGTGACTGGGGGGCGGATTCAAGTCCTGTGATTTATGGCTACATAATCAAATAGGAAATTCATTGTTTTAGATGTATGTTCCCTCCCGTCTTCCATACGGGAATTCTTTATTTTCTGTAAAAATGCCAGCCTGAATAAAAGAATGATGAACATCCCTCTCTTGTTTTAATCGCTTTCGCAAAAATATTTGGGAAAAAGTAGGATTGTGAGTTTTCATCCCTTG
>JAOZKQ010000549.1 GCA_029935275.1 Bacteroidales bacterium
ACAATTGAAACGATTGAACTGGGCCCTGGTATTATTATATTTTGGAGTATTGTTTTTTCTGGTTTCCGGTATCCTGGGTGCCTTTATTGATCAGAAAAGCTTTATTTCAGATTCAATTATGATTTCAGGGCTAATGGTATTGATCATTGCTATCATTTTATTAAGCATCTATGGATTTAAATCTGTATATTTAAGAGAAAAACATTTGAGATTATGAGAGTTCCCAATAATATTATCTGGTATAAAGTCCTTGACAGTAAAATGGAATTACAGGAAAACAGGGTAATGACAGTTTCTGCAGGCAGCAAGCAAATTGCTCTTTCTCATTTTAATGGTAGAATTTGTGCCCTTGACAACCAATGTCCGCATCAGGGTGGCCCATTGGGTGAAGGCAGTATTGAAAATGGAATTTTGCGTTGTCCATGGCATGGTTGGGATTATCATCCATGCACCGGAAAAGCACCGGGTTTTGATGATGGTGTAGAACCTTATCAGGTAGAAGAAAGAAAAGATGGAGTTTACGTTGGAATACCGGAAGAGATACCACACGAAACTACCTTGTCTGATATCATGGCAGAAACGATGGTTAACTGGGGAGTGGATACAGTATTTGGAATGGTGGGACATTCCAATCTGGGTTTGGCTGATGCTTTTAAAAGACTTGAAGAAAAAAATAAATTAAAATTCATTGCAATCCGACATGAAGGAGCTGCCGCATTTGCTGCAAGTGCATATGGAAAATTAACCGGAAAACCTGCCGCCTGTTTTTCTATTGCAGGTCCGGGGGCCACAAATATGTTTACCGGACTCTGGGATGCTAAGGTTGACCGTGCCCCCATACTTGCACTTACAGGTCAGGTGGCTACACAGGTTGTTGGTACCGGAAATTTTCAGGAAGTTGATCTGGTCAGGGCTTTTCAAACAGTAGCGAAATTCAATCACCGGGTTCAGCGAGACAGTCAGCATGCGGAACTTATGTCACTTGCAATTAAACATGCCCTTTTGAAAAGAGATGTCTCACACCTTACTTTTCCTGATGAAATTCAGGAGATACCTGCAGAAGATACATCCCCATTAAGCTCCGAAGGCCGGATGCCTTTACAACAAATTACTCCACCTAAAGAAAGCCTTGACAAAGCACTCGGCTTAATTGAAAAATCCGAAAGGCCTGTAATTATTGCAGGACATGGAGCAAGGTTCAATATGGATGCCATTATTAGACTTGCTAAGATGCTAAATGCTCCTGTCTTAACTACTTTTAAAGGAAAAGGGTTAATTTGCGATTCACACCCTCTCGCGGCAGGAGTTTTAGGTAGAAGTGGCACTCCGGTAGCCTCATATTTTATGAACGAAAGTGATTTGCTTATTGTTTTTGGTGCTTCATTCAGCAATCACACAGGAATAACCCCTAAGAAACCAACCATTCAGATCGATATTGACCCTCTGGCACTTGCAAAGTTTCATGGTATTGATGCACCGGTTTGGGGGGAGATTTCGGTAACAGTTTCTCTCTTACAGGAAGCCTTGAAAAATAAAGTAAAAACCATTGATCAGCATCCGGAGTTGGCAAAACGATGGAAGATCTGGCGCGATGAAAAGAAAAAACGATTGCTCGAAGACAATGGTAAAGGAGTAAGTTCCATTGCAGTATTTGACACCTTGTCCCATCTGCTTGCAGAAAATGCCGTAATATGTGTTGATGTGGGGAATAATGCCTATTCCCTGGGACGATATTTTGAAAGTAAAAAGCAAAGTTTTCTTATGTCTGGCTATCTGGGCTCAATAGGCTTTGCATTTCCTGCAGCCCTGGGAGCCTGGGCAGCCACAAAAGGAAAACGACCAATAGTTGCTGTAGCAGGGGACGGCGGATTTGCCCAGTACATGGCCGAATTATCAACTTCGGTTAAGTACAAAATGAATATTAAACTTATTCTTCTGAATAATTCAGAGCTGGGTAAAATTTCAAAGGAACAGCGTTCAGGTGGATTTGATGAATTTGCAACCGATTTGCATAATCCTGATTTTACAACCTTTGCTAATGGCTGTGGGGCACTGGGTTTGCGGGTTGAACAAAAATCTGAACTGGAGGA
>JAOZKQ010000104.1 GCA_029935275.1 Bacteroidales bacterium
TACACAGGATGGAAAGATGGTCGCTCAAAAATAAATATACCCTGATAACAGGAGGTTCTAAAGGAATTGGCTTAGGAATTGCCATGGAATTTCTGGAACTTGGTGCTTACGTTGCCATCGCTGCACGTAATGAAACTGAGCTAAAAGCAATAAAAACATTATATTCCGGATATGGTGATCATCTGGAAATATTTAAAGCCGATGTCAGTAAATTAAGTGATCTTAATGATTTGGTTAATTCTATAAAGAAAAAATGGAATTTACTGGATATTCTTGTAAATAATGTGGGTACAAATATCCGGAAACCTGTAACAGAGTTCACCGGGGAAGAGTACGATCATATAATTTCTACAAACCTTCGATCCGTTTATGAGTTATCCAGATTATCTTTTCCGTTGCTTAAGCAATCCAAACAAGGAAATATAATAAACATTTCTTCTGTAGCTGGCCTCAGCCATTTAAAAACCGGTGCCCTTTACGGAATGACAAAAGCCGCCATTATTCAATTTACAAAAAACCTTGCTGTAGAGTGGTCTGAGTATGGAATTCGTGTAAATGCCATTGCTCCCTGGTATATAAATACTCCCCTTGCAGAACAGGTTCTTAAAAACCCTGACTATAAAAATGAAGTAATTAGTCGCACTCCATTAGGCAAAATAGGTAATATTGAAGATGTTGCAGGGGCTGCTGCCTTTCTTTGCATGCCGGCTGCTGCATACATTACCGGGCAATGCCTGGCTGTTGATGGAGGTTTTACGATCAATGGGTTTTAGTTCAATCAATTAATAGTCACAATATTTTTGGAGGTAATCCAATGCTTTCTTCTCACCCATATTAAAGGCCTTTTTAAAATCATGACAAGCTCTTTTATTGAGATTTAAGCCTAACTGGGCTATCCCCCGGGCTAAAAAAATCTCAGGATTCTCCGGGTTCAGGTCCAAAGCCATAGATAAATCATTCGCAGCATATTCAAATGTATGTAACTTAATATAAGTATTTCCCCTGGCAACAAAGTACTTCTCATTCGTTTGATCCTGATCAAGGACCTTATTGAAAGATCTTATTGCTTCATAGTAATCACCTGACTTATAGTTAATTTCACCTGCCAAAAACATGGCCTCCACATCATCTTCAAAAAACTTCAGATACGATTTAACATCATTTAAAGCCGGTTTATAATCATGCATATACAATAATATGTTTGCCCGCTCAAGATACAGATCAAAATTATCAGGAGACTTTTTTAACATTACAGAATAATCATCCAGGGCATCCTCATAACGGTTCATTTGCAAATATAATTCAGCCCTTTCGTGCCGGTAAAAAGTTTCATCAGGTGCTTTTGAAACTGCCAGGTTGAGATTAGCCCGGGCCTCACTATACATTGTCATTTGAGAATAGGCTTTAGATCTCAGGTAATAAAGCGATGCATCATCATCATTTTGATTTAAAAGAACATTCAATAATTCAAGTGCCTCCTGAGATTGCTCCTTTTGAATAAGATATTGGGCTTCTGCCTTTTGAGTTTCATATGGCCTGTACCAATCCTTTCTCCAGAAATTACGCCACTCCCTTGTATTTTCAATTTTCTGAAAAGCAGGTTCCAGAAAAATATCTTTTCTGGGCAATTTATAAGGCGATTTCAGATGTTCAGCTAAAGCATCCATAGCTTTTACTATATTTCCATTTTGAGCATAACACCTGGATATCCAAATACTTGAATATGCACTTTTTTGCTGGTCCACATTCTCAAAATCAGCAAGGGCCTTTTCATAATTCCCCATACTATAAAAAGCTTCTCCCCTCTTTTGCAAGGCATCAATGTTTCCGGGAGAATTTTGTAAAACTTCATCAAAAGACTGAACTGCCTGTTGGTACTCCTTTTTATCAATGGAAGCAATCCCTTTTAGATATAGATCATCCTGTGCATCAAGCTGATGAAACAAAAAGAATGCTAAAACAAATACAAAAACGTTATTTTTTAAAAATTTCATGAATCTCAATTAATTCCTATATTATTCATTTGATATTCTTGCACCTTTCTCTGTAATAACATGAACAAAACCGGTAACATTTCTCACTTCTAGTCCACTTAATCGTTTCTCATATATATCACATATATAATAATAGATGCCAGGTGCTACAAAATTATTTTTACCTTTTTGTTTTCCGTTCCAGTTAATATAAGGATCATCCGTTTCAAACACCAAGACTCCCGAACGGCTAAATATTTTCATATCAACCCTTTCAATAAACGGACTGGTATGTGCCAATAATACATCATTAATATTATCCCCGTTCGGCGTGAAAACATTAGGTAACTCAAAATAGACACAACTATCCACACACATCGTAGGACTTGATAAGTCACTTTCGTTTCCTAACAAATCAACAGCTTTCACCGCATAACAACCTGCTAACGAACTCGATATATAATGCTTATAAGTAGTATCCATAGCTGAACTAAACTCATCTTCAAGTAAACTTAACTCACTTTCCAGTTCAGCCTTAAAATAAAGTTTATAGGAAACTACATCATCTGCACATGAATTATTCGGATTTGTCCAGACAACATAATTATAAAGGCTGTCACACATGGAAGTAACTATTAATGAAGGTGCACAGGGCGGTTCATTATCAAGCGGAGTTCCACAAACTTCATGAGAATAATTTAAAAGTGGTGATGGTAAATTTGGCCGGTTATAAGAGCCTATTGATTTTATTTTATAACAATAATTCTCAGAGTTTTGCAAACCTGAGTCTATATAAACAGTATCATTCGTAATCCCAATAGAATCATAAACCAGGGTAGATTTATTCTGCCGGTAAACAACATAAGCAGTATTGATCCATGGCACATTTTTTCTACATCTAATTTCAATTTGCTCATCACCCGGAATAATCTTCAGGAAAATGGTGGATGCTTCAGCCGGTGAACCTATCATAAAACGGTTACCTGATTCATTATTATACAATTCAACTTTATATGTATAGGCAAAATCCAAAGTATTAATAAGCATATCAACAAATGAAGTATCATTCAAATCACTTGTTTCAATTGACCGGATAAATGAGAAATCAGTTCCATAAAGATCACTTGACCTGTAGATTAAATACTCATAAGGCCCATTAGCAGGAATGGTATCCAACTGCCGGGGTTTGGCCCAGGCCACATACACCGAGCCGTTTTCTGTATCAGTGTTTAAGATGCTTACATTTGTCAGAATAGGTGTTCCGTGAATTAATATACTACATACCTCCTCTGAAGCTATACTTTCACTTCCATCAGGATAAACAGCAAATACCAAATAGCAATAATCCATACCCTGCATTAGGCCTGATCCATTGTTATCGTCAATAAAGACTGTATCATTTGGTCCGGTAGTCTCACCCACCTTCACATACCCTGTGCCCGAAGGAACCCCTGTCTCACAGCTATCGGGTACAAAACCAGTATAGCCAATCTTGCGGTAGATCCTGTAATTCTGTATAATAGAACAGGTATCACGACTCCAGTCAAGCCTGATGAGTTGATTGGATGGAATGGCTCTCAGATTTTTTATTGGAGGACCTAAAACCCTGATATTAAAATTACTGATATCAACCAATGGAAGATCAGAGTTATTATCCTCCGCTTTCACGAATACCGTGTAAGGCTGTTGCCTTACGTGGGTACAAACAGTTTTCCATTTAAACACAGAGGTAATTTCTCCTGGTTCTGAAAAAATTGTTTTAAACACAGAAGGACTAATCGTCACTTTAAATCCACCACCAGTCATAAGGTGACGCATAGAATCATTTTCATTATCAATGCTGGAAATAGCATAAACCACTGAGTCACCGGCTACTACACAAAAGTCTCTTAATGGTTCGGTAATAGGAGGATTATTATCTGTTTCATGCACATCAATCTGCAAATCACGCACCACGTTACCTATCTTAACCCCGTATCGAAATTCCTCAATATTCATTGCTACATTATACTTGCCGGTGTCAACCGGAGTATCCCATACCAGATCTCCGGAAATAGGGTCAACATATAAAGTATCAGTTGCTGGAGGTAAAGTATAATTTTCAATAGGGATACCATCTTCCCTGGTACATACAGTAAGGCTATATGCAAGACTATCACCATCCTGATCATAGGCAGCAGGATTATGGATAAATAATTTACCCCTGCCAGCCTTATCGTATGGTGGGTTCAACAACTCAGGAGTATTATTACCTCCCAGTCCTGTATTGACCATGAGTGTTGTTTGGATAGAAAAATAGACATTTACCGAATTCGGAATATTTAAAATTCCATAATTCCTGTTAGGGTCCTGAACGGTTATACGGTAAACTCCGGGTCCTGGATAAGTATGCCGGATAACATAACGATTTCTTCTATAAAAATATGGAAGAGAAATTTTTTCTATCCTTGGTGCTATAGAAGTTGTTCCATCGCCCCAATCCACAGGAAGCTGGTCCCTGTCAGCAGCACTCAAGGTATAAGTATAAGTCCAAATGGTTATTTCAAAAGTAAGATCTGAAATCTGTTTATAAGTAATTTCCCCTGCCCGGTTATGTGTAGCATTAGCCGGACCTGTATTAAAGGCGAAGATTATAAATAATATTAAAACTACTTTTTTTAGCATAAATTCTTAAGTCAATCCTTAAGTAAAATCAAGATGTAAAATTAATCATTGAAAAGATCAATGGCAATTATTTCTTTTCCTTGTTTCATTGCAAAAGCTTTTTCGACTTCTTTAAACCGAAACATTAACAGATTAGTCTGATCATCAAACATATCCATCATGATATGATTTTCTATTTCAATTTTTTTTATATCCGAAGAACATGGAAAAGAAAAGTCCAGCCAGATAGATGCCTCTTTAATCTCTCCCTTTTTAAAGCTTCCATGCAAAAAATCCTCATCTGCTTTGATAATAAAATGACTAATAATATATTTTGAAAAATACAATTCCTTTTCATTGCTTTCATCTGGCTGTGTAAGTTTCAGGTTCACATCATAGCTCCTCCAGATAATTGTTTCAAAATCATCCCAAAAAATCTTAAATGAAACCTCAAATATCTGTTTTCCCAGGTCATAATCCATATTCGTAACCGAAATATGTATTGGGTGAAACCCCAGCATCAAAAATAAAAAGCTTAGAATCTTGCTAGTGAACATATTTTATAGTTCTATATTTTTGCAAAAAACAAAATAAATTTCATTTCTTTGAAAAAAATTTCAAAATGAATATTTTTCAACTCTATTTAAATCTTGGATTTAACCATATTGCTGATCTTCATGCTTACGATCATATACTATTTATTGTAACTCTGTGTGCGGCCTATAGCTTTTCTCAATGGAAAAAAGTATTGATACTTGTAACCGCTTTTACCATTGGGCACTCACTTACACTGGCACTGGCAACTTTTAATATATTGAAAGTAAACCTTGCCTGGATCGAATTTCTTATTCCTTTTACTATTTTTTTAACTGCATTTGCTAATTTACTACAAAAATCGGGCAAAGTTTCCAAAGGCAGGCATCTTTTTAAATATTTTATAGCAACATTTTTTGGATTAATCCATGGATTAGGGTTCTCAACCTACCTAAAAAGCCTTCTCGGGAAGGCAGATAATATTATAATTCCACTTTTTGCATTTAATATTGGGATTGAATTAGGACAAATTATTATTGTTGCCATAATCATGGCAATCACCTGGATACTGGTAGATCTTTTCCATGTAAATAAACGGGAATGGGTGCTTATACTCTCGGGAGCAGGACTTGGAGTTTCTCTTGTAATGATGCTTGAACGATTTCCCGGGTTCTAGTTCTGTTTTAGTAAGGGAACCTCCAATAAAAAGCTATTCTTTTTCCGAATTTATCACTCTTAATGACTCTATGCCGAGGCGGTAAGAATCCATTCCAAATCCCATTATGCTTCCCTTACAGGCATTGGCAATAAAGGAGATATGCCGGAATTCTTCTCTGGAAAGGATATTGGTAATATGGACCTCTACTGCCGGAGTTTTAACAGACCTGAGCGCATCTGCAATGGCAATCGATGTATGTGTGTATGCTCCGGCATTGATCACAATTCCATCATAAGAAAAACCAACTTCCTGGATCTTGTCAACTATCAAACCTTCCACATTAGACTGATAGTAATCGATTTCATGATCGGAAAAATGTTCTTCTAAAATAGTTAAATATTCATCAAATGGCATGGAACCATATTTCCCAGGCTCCCTCTTTCCTAATAAATTAAGGTTTGGCCCATTAATTATTTGTATCTTCATCTTGTAATAATTTTCAGTTTCAGGAACAAAAGTAAAAGAATTATTGCAAATTTGTTTTTTTGATAAATGTTATAAAACATGAAACAGGCCTGGTTCAATCATATAAAAGGTTTCAAAGCATTTCTAAGCATAGAAAAATCGCTTTCTGAAAATTCGGTAGATGCCTATATTCATGATATAAATAAATTACTACAGTATTTTGACACTATTGGTAATATTCCGGAACCAGGGCTTGTTAGTCAAAATGACCTGATTGGATTTATTCAATGGATAAATGAGCTTGGTGTAGTAAGTGCACGGTCTCAGGCAAGAATAATCTCAGGGATAAAGGCATTTTATAAATACTTATTGATAAATGATTCTATTCAAACAGACCCAACCCGCCTCCTTGATTCACCTAAGATTGGCCGTAAGTTACCCGAATTCCTTACAGTTGACGAAATTAATGAAATTATTGACCTTATTGATTTAAGCAAGCCCGAGGGGCACAGAAATAAAGCCATCATTGAAACACTATATGGTTGTGGCCTCCGTGTATCGGAATTGATAAACCTGAAAATTACCAACTTGTACCTGAAACAAGGGTTTATAAAAGTTACCGGGAAAGGAAACAAAGAAAGATTAGTTCCAATAGGAAATATAGCCATAATCGCAATTGAAGCTTATTTCATCGATCGAAACCATTTAAATAATATTGAGAAAAAGGATGAGAATATTCTTTTTCTATCCAGAAATGGAAGACAATTGTCCAGGATAATGATCTATCATATCATAAAAAGCCTGGTTGAAAAAAGCAG
>JAOZKQ010000550.1 GCA_029935275.1 Bacteroidales bacterium
TAACGAATTCACAAATCATGGACCTTAAAACAAAATATCTTGGACTGGAACTAAAAAATCCTATCATTGTTGGAGCTAGCAATTTAGTAACTGATATTGACATGCTCAAGAAACTTGAAGAAGCCGGAGCAGCCGCAATAGTTTATAAATCACTTTTTGAAGAGCAGATCCAGTTGGAGAATTTGGAAATGGGTGAAATTTTAACGGAATACGAAAACCGCTTTGGGGAAAGTACATCAATGTTTCATTCGGATTTGTATGAGGCTGGACCTGATCAGTTTTTAATGGACTTTAAAGAAGCAAAAAAAGCATTAAGCATTCCGCTTATAGCAAGTTTAAATGCTGTTAATGACGATACATGGTATGAATATGCAAAGAAGTTGGAGGATGCCGGAGCCGATGCCATAGAACTAAACTTCTACAATAACCCTCGTGAGTTTGACATGGAAGGCAAGGCAATTTTAATGGAAGAACTGGATGTAATTGAAGGTGTTAAAAAGACTGTGAGCATTCCAGTTAGTGTTAAATTAAGTCCGTTGTACACAAACCCACTTTATGTGTTTAAGGAAATGGATCGTAAAAAAGTAGACGGTTTTGTTTTGTTTAATAAACTTTTTCAGCCTGACATAAATATTGAAACCGAGGAAATGATATTTCCCTATAATCTTAGTTCAGAGCATGAAAACAGATTACCATTAAGATATACAGGTATTTTATATGATAATGTAAATGCTGATATTTGTACTAACAGAGGAATATTTAGCGGTCAGGATGTTATAAAAATGATACTTGCCGGAGCAGATGTAGTTCAGGTGGTTAGTACACTTTATAAACATGGTCCACAACAAATTTCTAAGATGCTTGAGGATATGGAAATTTGGATGGCAAATCGTGAATATGAGAACCTTGATGAGTTCAGAGGAAACATGAGCAAGAAGAACATTAAAGATCCATTTGCCTATCGCAGAGCACAATATGTTGATATTTTAATGAAATCAGGAGAGATTTTTAAGAAGTATCCAATGCAATAGGAAATAAAGAAATTATATGAAAAGCCCGGCTTTTGTCGGGCTTTTTTTTATTCTACCCAAATTTCATCGGCAAAAATCCAAGATTTATTTCCTGCTCCTTTATGCCAGGCAGGGCATGTGCCGCGATTTTTGGCAAATACTTTTATAAATCTTATCTTAGTGATTTTGTCTAGTTTAAATTCAAAATTCTCAATAATTCCCCCTGAGGACTTGGGGTTGACAGTGTTTTCCACTTTTGTCAATTCCTCAAAATCACTTCCATTTTCTGATATTTCAAATATTACAAATTCAGGCATAAATATCCATGAATTTTCATCTTGTAAAAAGCCCATACCAATTTCATTGATTTCTACTACTTCTCCCAGGTCTATTTCAGCCTTTATGTTGACACCTTCATAGCCTTGCCAGTTACCTGTTTTAAAATCACTACCTCCTCTAAGCATATTTATTAATGCAATATCGCCTCCGGCAGAATACTGACTACTGTAATTTGTATTTAACTTAATAGATTTCCCTGCAGGGATTTTTATTAGTTCAGCAGTTTCAGTAAAACTGGAGATTCCATTATTATCTGATTGGGCAATAATTTTCGTTGTTTCTGTAAATTCAAGTTTGCTAGTGTATTTAGCAAAGGTTTTCTTACTTTTTTTAATTTTATAGTTAATCTGACTTTCCTTACTAATACTCTTAATCTCCACCAAGGACTTATTTTCAAATGTCTTCGAATTATAACTGAAATAAGGAACGGGAGTTATCAAGTTTTCTTCAATTTTCTGAAATGGCCTATCCTCTTTTTTGCTTCCCCATAATTTATTAGGAAATTCTCCCATCTCAAAAACCAGTTCACCTCCATCCATAATCATTTGATGGGTGATAAATGATTTTGTCCAGGGTTTTCCATTATAATTTATTGATAGTACATAAATGTTTTCTTCATCATTGTTGTTTGTGATTATCTTGAATGTTTTTCCATTTTCGAGATGAATTTTTACTGTATCAAATATCGGACTGCCAATAATATATTTATCGGTTCCGGGTGTAACCGGATAAAA
>JAOZKQ010000551.1 GCA_029935275.1 Bacteroidales bacterium
TTTGTGGTGAAGAATGGAATAAAAACTTTGTCTAATACATCCTGTAATATTCCCTGGCCGTTGTCTATAACATGAATGGTAACCCGGCCTCTTTTATTCTTATAGGCTTTTAATGTGATTTTTGGTGATTCCTTGTTTTGAACAGCATGAATTGAGTTTTTTACCAGGTTAATCAATACCTGTTCAATAAGCTTCTCATCTGCAAATAATTCCAGATTTGCCGGGAAGACAGGACAACTAAAATCTATATTCCTGGCAACAACTTCTTCCTTTAATAAGGATTTTATATCATTAAAAATATCAATAACCTTAACAATTCTTAAGTTAGGTTTTGGTATCCTGGTCAAATTTCTGTAGGTATTTACAAAATGCAGTAAACCATTGCTCCTTTTACTAATGGTTTTTAATGCCTGCTTAAATTCCTGGATAGATTCGGGGTCAATATGATAAGTTGCGTGTTTTTCATCTTTGGAAATAGAATTTAGCATCATCTCAAGGGTGCCGGTCAGTGAGGCAATTGGAGTAATTGAATTCATTATTTCATGGGTTAAAACCCTGATTAGTTTCTGCCATGCCTGTGTTTCCTGTTCATCAAGTACCGCCTGTATGTTTTTAATTGTGGCTAAAATAATTAATTTGTTTTTAACCTTCACTTCGGACGAAGATACTGCCAGTTGGAGAATATCATCTTCATCCTGGACTTTTACCAGTCCTAAAATTCCGGGCTTTAGGTTTAGTAGTGTATCTACAAGGTCCTTACTAAGGTCTTGAAGTGAATGTATGTTTTTAAGCGAGGAAACCTGAAAAAGCTTTTTTGCTGCTTTATTGATCAATTCAACAGTTCCGTCTTTCTGAAAGGCTATAATACTAACATCTGTATTTTCAACAATACTATGTAGATATTGATAATGTTCTTCTTTCTCTGATCGGATAGCTTGAAAGTCACTGATAACATCATTAAATGCTTTACTAAGTTCCTCAAATGAAGATCCCATTCCCTCTACCTGGAAACTTCTTGTAAACTCTGAAAACCTTATGGATTCCAGAAAACTGGCAAGATACCGGTTAGTTTTATCAATATAGCTGAATAAATAGATGAGTTGCAATAAAACCAGGATCCCAATTAATACAGGTGTAAGAAAAAAACGGGTTCCAATGGTAAAAACAAATAGATATATTGTTCCTGTAATTAGAAGAATTCTGACTATTATATTTAATCTGAACTTACTATAAACCATGCTTTTCCATTCTTCGGTATAAAGATGTTCGGGTTAGTCCCAGATCGCTCGCCGCCTGTGTGACATTTCCTGTGTGTCGTTTCAATACTTTTTGAATAATCTGTTTTTCAATCTCTTCGAGGTTATAAGAATTTAAGTCAATTTCATCTGAGGTGCCTGAAGCAGCCGAAAGCATAAAATCTTCTTTTTGTAAAATATCTGAGTCAGTTAGAATAACCGCTCTTTCAATTGAGTGTTGAAGCTCTCTTACATTACCAGGCCAGAGATATTCTTTCATTAATTTAAGCGCATCCGAATTAAGTTTTTTAATGGATTTCCGATATTTTTTCGAATAAATTTGCAAATAATGATCTGCAAGTAATGGAATATCAGAAGTTCTGTCTCTCAATGGAGGCAAATGAATTTCTACTGTATTAATACGGTAAAGAAGGTCTTGTCTGAATTTGCCTTCCGATACCATTTTTAGCGGATTATTGTTTGTGGCACATATCAGTCTTACATTCACTGGCTTACTTTTATTTGCACCAACCTTTGTAACCTCTCTTCTTTCAACAACAGTAAGTAACTTTGTTTGCAAAGGCATTGACAGATTTCCAATTTCATCAAGGAATAATGTCCCCTTGTTAGCTACTTCAAACCTTCCTGTCTTTTCCTTAATAGCATCAGTAAAGGCACCCTTCTCATGCCCAAATAGCTCACTTTCAAACAGGGTTTCACTTATAGAACCCAGGTCAACACTAATGAATACTTCATCGTTTCTTAATGAGTTTTTATGGAGGGCCCTGGCTACAAGTTCTTTTCCGGTGCCATTCTCTCCTAAAATAAGTATGTTGGCATCC
>JAOZKQ010000105.1 GCA_029935275.1 Bacteroidales bacterium
ACATTTTATTTTAATAAATCAGTTGTCATAAACAATACTATTAGGTATGTGAGCAGATTAAATACTAAATTTTTTTAGAGTAATAAAATCGCTGAAGTTTCGGGAGACAGTATGTTAGCGTTCCATGTAAAAAGGTTGAATTGAAAATGAAATAATGCATGGAACGCAATTTTGAGAATATGTGAATTTATAGACAAACTCTATTTAGTGCCTGCAAGAAAACACCTATTTTTTAAGACGAGAGTAACGCAGTATTTGACGTTTTCTTGCAAAGACTATTTAGTGGGCTTACATTAAAACTTTTAATTATTAGAAACTTCAAATAAATTATTATGAAAAGAAAAACATTATTACTAGTAAGCTACCTAATGGTGGTAGGGCTTATTTCAACAGCTTTAGCCCAGGATTACCGAACAGAAACAGATTTGTTGGGAGAAATAAAAGTCCCCGCTGATGCATATTATGGTGCACAGGCTGCCAGGGGCATGGAAAACTTTCAAATCTCAGGACAGTATATTAATGATTACCCTGACTTTATGAAAGCCTGGGGAATGATTAAACTGGCTACCGCCCGTGCCAATACCGATGCAGGAAAGATGTCTTCCGATATGCTTAAACTTATTGAACCTGCATGCCAGGAATTGATAGACGGGAATTATCTCGATCAATTTAAAATTGATTTATACCAGGGTGGTGCGGGTACATCAACAAATATGAATGCCAATGAAGTGCTTGCCAATATTGCCCTCGAAAAGGCCGGTTACAAATTAGGGGAATATGACAAGATATCGCCAAACGATGAACTGAATATGTCACAATCTACCAATGACACTTACCCTACCTCCCTGAAACTTACCATGATGTTGCATAATGATAAATTGATGGAACAGTTAACACTACTTGCTAAATCATTCAGGAAGCTGGGAAATAAATATATTGATGTGTTAAAAATGGGACGCACCGAGTTTCAGGATGCAGTACCAATGACCGTAGGTCAGGAATTTTATTCTTTTGCTGCTATGCTGGAGTGGGATATTGCCAATATGGAATATGCTAATAAAGCTTTAATGACCCTTAATATGGGGGGTACAGCTATCGGAACAGGATTAAATACTCCTGATGGTTATGATGCCTATGTTATTAAACATTTAAGGGAAATTACCGGTTATGATTTAATAAATGCCGATGATATGATTGCTGCCACATCAAGTTTACACTCATTTGTGGTTTATTCATCGGCATTAAAAACTATGGCCACTACCCTGTCGAAAATTTCCAATGATTTGATTATTCTTTCATCAGGGCCCAGAAACGGTATTTTTGAGATCAACTTACCTCCCAGACAGCCTGGTTCATCCATTATGCCCGGGAAAGTAAATCCTGTAATACCTGAATTAATGGCACTGGTAAGCTATCGCGTTATTGGTAATGATGTAACCGTTAACATTGCTGCTTCTGATGGCGATTTACAACTGAATGCTTATGAACCGGTTGTTGGACTGACCATTTTTGAGTCGCAAAAACTGCTGACCAATGGAATGAAAACCTTACGTGAACAATGTATTGACGGTATAACAATCAACGAAGATGTGGACAAGCATAATATTGAAACCACCATTGGTATTGTTACGGCATTAAATCCGGTACTTGGGCATCATGTTGGCGATCAACTGGCAAAAGAAGCAATGGAAACAGGGAAAGGGATATTACAACTTGTTCGTGAGAAAAAGTTACTGACAGAAGAACAAATTAAAGAGATATTTTCGGCTGAGAATTTAACAGGTCTCGACAAATCGAAATACGAAAACAAATAAGAGAGGAAGAGAGGAAGAATGGAAGACAATAAATAGCAAACCTATCTTCCAACCCTCCATAAATAACTGGAAATAAAATATCGAAAACAATCATTAATTAATATACATTTAAAATCTTACATCGTGAAAATAAAATTAATCTTAAAAAGCATTTTAGTAATTGTATTGATTGCGGCAATGATACCTTACGGTTTTTCGCAAGATAAAAATCTTAAAAATATTGTGATACTGGCAACTGGTGGCACTATTGCCGGATTTGCCGAATCGGGAACCCAGGCCGGCTATACTTCCGGACAGGTTGGTATTCAGACCATGATTGATGCTGTTCCTGGTATTAAGAAATTAGCAAATATTACCGGTGAGCAAATAGCTAATGTTGGTTCTCAGGACATGAGTGTTGAAGTCTGGCTTAAACTGGCCAATCGAATTAATGAATTATTGGCAACAGACGATGTTGACGGAATTGTGATAACCCATGGAACCGATACACAAGAAGAGACGGCTTACTTCCTGAACCTTGTTGTGAAAAGTGATAAACCAGTTGTTACAACCGGGTCTATGCGACCTTCCACTGCAGTAAGTGCTGAAGGTCCGTTGAACCTGTATAATGCGGTGGCAGTAGCTGCAAACCCCAAGTCTAAGGGGCATGGTGTTATGATTGTAATGAACGATCAAATTCACTCGGCACAGGCAGTAACCAAAACCAATACTACATCTGTCGAAACCTTTAAGTCACCTATGCAAGGCTTAATGGGCGCTGTTATTTATGGTCAGCTTGAATTTTATCGTACACCTCATGGTTTACATACCTATGAAAGTGAGTTTTCTGTAAAAGGAGTTAAAGAACTACCACGTGTTGATATTATTTATGGTGGTGTTGATATGCCTGCCGATTTGATTGACCTTTCTATAAAAGCCGGAGCTAAAGGAATTGTTATTGCTGGTGTTGGAAATGGAAATATGAATGCCGCTTCACTTGCAGCTTCAAAAAAGGCTGCCGCTAATGGGATTGTTGTTGTAAGGAGTACCCGTGTCCCTACGGGGTACGTTTTAAGAAATGCCGAATGCAATGACGATGAGTATAACACCATAGCATCCGATGAACTGAATGCACAAAAGTCTCGTGTACTTCTTATGCTTTGCCTGCTTAAAGATAGAAGCCTGGATGATATTCAAAAGATTTTCTATACCTACTAAAGTTGATATTTAACACATGCCGGATGTCATTTAGTAGTATAAAGTATTAATATAAATTCTTACAGTTATGAAGATTAAATTAATAATAACTGCAATATTCTTGAGTATAGCTGGTATTGTTCAGGCACAGTTAAGACAGGCAGATACATCCGCCTATAGAAGTCTAATTCCTGTGGAGAAACAGGAATTATTGAAAAATGTGGATATGATTATGAATATGCAATTAGGACTCAGAAACGACTTTCAGAATGGGGAGTACCTGGGGTCAAAATTTAAGTTTGAGCAGTTTCGATTGGAAATAAAAGGTTATGTTCATGAAAAAGTCTTTTTCCGGTTTCGTCATCGTTATACTAGTGATTTTGAGCCTCAATCCGTAGATAAAATTATTAAAGGGGTTGATTTTGCATACTTACGATTTGACCTTTCAGATAAATTGCAATTGACAGTTGGGAAAACCTTCGCAGATTGGGGTGGCTATGAGTTTGACCTTAATCCTATTGATATCTACGAATATTCTGATATAATAGAAATGGCGGACAACTTCCTGACGGGGGCCGGTTTATATTATCAGGCAACAAAAAACCATGGTTTTTCCTTTCAGATATTAAATTCCAGAACCGGTACTTTTGAAGAGATCTATGACAGCATACCTACTATACAGTCTTCAAAAGCTCCTTTAGCTGCTGTAATAAACTGGCGTGGTAGCTTTTGGGGAGGTAAATTTACAACCCTATGGTCTTATTCATTATTTAATGAAGCACAAGATATGTTTAAAAACTATATTGCAATTGGTAATCAGTTAAAACTGAAAAAGCTTACTGTAATGTATGATTTTAAATGGAGCAAGGAAGACCTGGACAGAACGGGTATTATTAGTGGGGATGTGCCGGATGATATTTATAATTATGCCCTTAAGAATACCTTATATTATAGTCATTGGCTCAGGGTCGATTATAGGTTTGTCCCCCAATGGCAACTTAGCTTTGTAGGTTTTATTGATAAGGCTAAATGGTTGAGTGATATGGATCCTCTAAAAGACACAGATGACTGGAGAACAGCTTATAGCTTTATTCCTACTATTGAATATTTCCCCTGGGATAATTTGAATCTTAAATTTTTCTTTGGTTATGTAGGCAGATATTTTGATTATTCTGACTATGCCACAACAAGGGTTGGCGCACAGGACTATAATACGGGAAGAATAATTTTTGGAATTATTTCTCCTTTGCATGTTCTTTAGGCTGAATTTTTAAAACCCTCTTAATAATGTTTTTAATCCTTAAAAAATAAACTACTATAAATTAGTTCAATTAATAAATGCTAATCAACAAGCATATTACTAGTCAATTATAAATTTTTATTAATAATTAATCCGATAAATAAATTAAAAATGGAAAAACAAATTACAACAAACTGGTACATGGTCCTTATTAAAGGAATCATAATGATTTTATTGGCATTAATGGTCTTTAATAGTCCTGGAGGGGCAATATTGACTTTTGCCCTTTATATAGGAATAGCACTCCTTTTTACCGGTATTATGATTGTCTATCGGGGAATTGCATCAAGAAAAGAGAATACTCACTGGGGCTGGTCAGTATTTGAAGGGGCGCTTGATCTTTTTCTTGGATACATTATTTTGGTTAACCCCCTTGTTACCGCTGCGGTTTTACCAATGGTAATTGGCTTTTGGGCTATGTTTTACGGAATACTCATCATAATTAGAGGTTTTTCGGAGAAAGATAACAAGACAATAAAAATACTATCCGGAATTTTTATTATCATTTTAGGTAATATAATTATGAGTAATCCAATTTTTGCAGGTTTAACTGCAGCTATATGGGTTGCAGCTGTACTTTTGGTTACCGGGATTTACAACGTAATTATTTCATTTAGCTTAAAAAAAGCTGAGTAGTTAAAAATTATTGGTGTCCGGTAAACTTATTTAAAAAATTGAACTAATCCAACTCTGATAAAGCTTGTAGGAATATTTCGCTCCGCTGGAGCTTAGTTTAATAGCTTGTTTTTTTTGCTACAACTTAGCAATGCCTGACCGAATAGTTCAGGTGGGGGATTTCATGAGTTTACGAATAACTATTCCGCAACTCTGTTGCTTGAAAATTAGCTGCATCGCAGCAAAATATTTGTAGCCAATGAATTACATAAAATCTAAAAAAAGCTACATCGTAGCGAAATATTAAATACCATTTTTACCGGATATCAATGGTTAAAAACAAAAATAATAAAACCAATAAAAGATCTCCCAAGCAATATTTTGGGGTTTGAAGCTATCGGAACTGTTACCGGCAAAGATTATGAAACTGTTTTGATTCTGGCCATAAAAAAGCAGCACGTAACAATATCATTAAATTCTTTTTGAGTCACATAGATTATGATGGCAAAAAAGAGAAGCACCTTATATATGATCGTATTTTTATATTTAACTATAGTTAAGGCATATGGAAAATAGTAAGTCACTTAATAGTAAAAACAGCATCGCACTGAACCTTGCCATTTTGATAATCATAATTGCCGGTGTAATGTACGCACAGTCCCTGATTACACAGCTGTTGATGGCTTTCTTTATCAGTATTATTTGCGCCCAGCCTATTGCCTGGCTCCAGAAAAAGAAAGTGCCGCAAGGCTTTGCAATTACAATTGTTTTTATCCTAATAATTGTTGTGTTTATGGGGTTTGGGGAACTCATTGGAACGTCTTTATCTTCTTTTTCGGAAGACGCAGCAATATATGAGCAAAACCTTCGTGATATGGGAAAAACTGTTTTTCAGTTTGTCGAAGACAAAGGGGTCAAAATTTCAATTGATGAGATGACCGAGCTATTTGATCCTTCAAAGGTTATGGGTCTTACAGCCGGCTTACTGGGGCAGTTGGGTGGTTTTATGGGCAATGCATTGACCATTTTCTTTCTTGTACTTTTCTTGCTGATGGAACTGGATAGCTTCCCAATTAAGACCCGTGCAATCATAAAAGGTTCAGGTGGTTCCCTGGCCTTTTTAAATACTATCGGTAACAGCATCCGTCATTACCTTTCCATTAAAACTATGACCAGCCTTTTAACAGGAACCCTTATCTGGATTAGCCTTGCTATTATTGGTGTTGATTATGCCATTATCTGGGCGCTGATAGCTTTCCTTTTGAACTATATTCCCAACATCGGTTCAATTATTGCTGCAATACCAGCTGTTCTATTTACATTGGTTCAACTTGGTTTTGGAGGGGCAATTTGGACTACAGGTGTTTTTGTTGCAGTTAATATGTTAATAGGAAATATTGTCGAACCAAAAATGATGGGCAAAGGCATGGGGCTTTCAACTTTCATCGTCTTCTTATCCCTTATTTTCTGGGGATTTGTGCTCGGCACAGTCGGTATGTTTCTTTCTGTACCACTTACCATGTCTATTAAAATCATGCTTGAGCAAAAACCAGGAACTGAATGGATGGCCATCCTTTTAGGAACGCAAGGTGAAGCACAGGCTATTCTTGATAAGGATAAGGAAACAATTGACAAATCATGATAATAGAATCCACTTTCCCTCTGTTTTTGGATTTCCTGTTAGCACTCTTTTATGGATCAATAATATTATATAGTATTTTTAGGATATTGCTGGACACACACTCTACATCTAAAACACTGGCTTATATACTGCTTGTGATTGTGCTGCCCCTTGTAGGCGTTATTATTTATTTTGCGTTTGGGATTAACTACCGGCATAGAAAAACAGATAAAATTGGAAGCATTTTCCTAAAGGAACATGCCGGCGATTTCAAAAATAATATTGTTGACCAAACACCTGCATTAATAAAAAGCCATGCCAATAGCATTAAGCAATATGCTGAATTGGTACGCTTTATTCACAATTTAGGAGATGAAAACCTCAATAGAAATGAATATAAATTATTGCTAAACGGTGAAGAGAAATTTCCAGAAGTACTGAAAACCCTGGATACAGCAAAGCACTTTATCCATATGGAAT
>JAOZKQ010000552.1 GCA_029935275.1 Bacteroidales bacterium
ATGGGAAAGTTGATAATAAGGTCGCCTATTCTCCTCATGGCTATGATCTCGTTGTGGATACAAAAGCATATACTAATGCAAGCTCTTCCAGGGTTAAATTCCTTTTTGATCAGGCAGAGGCTACTTCTAAACGATTGAATATGCCAATGCTTGTTGGTGAATGGGGCGCGTTTGGTGGTAAGAGCACGGCTTTTGCTACTCAGGCAGATGAGATTCTAAGGTTATTTGAGGATTATAAATGTAGTCATACCTATTGGGCATATTCTGAGAGTATAGAATCAAACCCCTATTTTCAAGTTTTGGTAAGGTCATACCCAAGGGCAATTACCGGCACCTTGTTGAATTATTCCAACCAGGCTGGGAAGTCCTTTACTTGTAGCTGGGAAGAAAACGGGTCTGAAAAAGGAAGTTCTGTATTCTTTCTTTCTTCAGTTTTTAAAGAAGGGAAACAGAAGGTAAATATATCATTAAACAAAAACGAATACGAATTAAAGGCTTTGCCGGATACTGAGCATGCATTATTGATTGTTCCGGTAACCAGGGATACCATAATTCGTACATTAACAATTAATTATTAATTTTTATCTAAATTATTAAACAATGAAAAATTTAAAAGCAGTAGTTTTAGTAAGTATGTTGATTCTTTCAACAAGTATAATGTTTGCAGCGGAGAAAACAGATGTCAAACCTGTTGGAACATGGACATTCGTGGCTGATGATGCTCCATATGAGTACAGCACGGGTGATATTGTGATTACAAAGGACGGAAAAGAGTACAAAGGAGAGATTGTGTTCAGTGAATATTACAAGTTGAAAACAACTGATTTCAAAATTGAAGACAATAAGATTTCTTTCAAAGCTTATGTTGAAGGAGAAGTTGTTTATTGCAAAGGAACCTTTGTTGATAAAGATAAAATTGAAGGAAAGGTTTCTACCTCAGAAGGAACAATGGACTTTTCTGCCACCAGAAAAAAGAAATAGGGGCATCATAGATTTTGCAAGAAACCGGAATTGATTTTCCGGTTTTTTTGCATTTAATAATCATCTCTTTGTATCTTCGAGGTTTGTGTGAAACAAAAATTTAATGAAGTATGTACTATGGCTCCCGATAAAGAATATCCTAATGTAAAGAAGATATATTCCGAAATGGAAAGTCTTCTTTCCCAACCTATCCGCCCACTTACCCGTGGGGCAATGGACAAGGTTCTTGATTATTATGATACTAGTTGCGGAGAATCAAAGTCTATGGCATTGAAATCTCAGGAGTTTATCCCTGGAGGAGTGCAACATAACCTGGCATTTAATTATCCATTTCCACTGGTCTTTACAAAGGCTGAAGGTGCCTGGTTGTATGATCTGGATGGGAATAAATACATTGATTTTTTGCAGGCTGGTGGTCCTACAGTTCTGGGTAGTAACTATTTGCCGGTCAGGGAGAAGGTAATTGATTTGATAAATACCTGTGGCCCTGTTACAGGATTGTTTCATGAATATGAAATGAAGATAGCAGAATTGGTATGCAGGCATTATAAATCGGTGGATTTATTCAGGATGCTGGGAAGTGGTACAGAAGCCGTTATGGCTGCTATAAGGGTGGCCAGGCTGGCAACAGGAAAGAAAAAAATAATAAAAATTGGTGGAGCATACCATGGTTGGAGTGATCAGATGGTGTATGGTATGCGCATACCAGGAACGGGAAGGTTTGAAGCACATGGCATACCTGCATCCTGTTCAAAACATACCCAGGAGGCCTGGCCTAACAGCATAGCTTCACTGGAGAAAAAACTGAAATGGAACAAGCTTCGTGGCGGAACAGCAGCGGTTATTCTGGAACCTATTGGCCCTGAAAGTGGAACACGGCCTGTTGATTGGGAATATAACCGGCATGTAAGAGAATTATGTGATAAGTATGGAGCATTGCTTATTTTTGATGAAGTAGTTAGTGCTTTCCGTATTGGTTTGAGTGGGGCACAGGGTTATTATGGGGTAAATCCTGACCTGACTGTGTTTGGGAAGGTTGTGGCTGGTGGGTATCCGGGAGCAGGTGGTCTTGGTGG
>JAOZKQ010000106.1 GCA_029935275.1 Bacteroidales bacterium
TTTCCTTTTTGCTACTATTAGTTGTGAATAGCTTTCATTTTGTATCTTTGACATATTGGTCACAGCTTCTTTGAATCAAGAGACAGCTGATCAAATGTTGTGAATAGCTTTCATTTTGTATCTTTGACATATTGGTCACAGCATAGCTGCCATTATATCATTAAATAACAGCCATTTAACAACAGTACTGGAAAGATAATTTGAAGTGACCAAAGGAAAGCAGTAAGCTTACTCTTACTGCTTTTTTATTTTAGAAAAGTTCAAGTTGCTGGGTCATTCCCGGTTTATCCACTTCCTTAACACCGTAAAACAACTCCATCATGCCAAATTGTTTATCTGTAATTGTCATTATTCCCACATGACCAAGGGGAGGCAGGTTCATTTTAACCCGTTTAATATGCACCTCTGCATTCTCACGGCTGGTACAATGTCGCAAATAAATAGAAAACTGGAACATGGAAAAACCATCCTTAATCAAACGCTTTCTGAAAAGGGAAGCATTCCGTCTGTCTTTTTTTGTTTCCGTAGGTAAATCAAAAAGTACCATTACCCACATAACCCTGTATTGATTTAGCCGTTCTGTTTTATTCAAATTCCGGAAAGTTGATTTTGCGCTGATCCCCTTCAAAGCAGGCATTTAAACTTGCAGTCGTACGTTGCATACCAATCATCAAAGGGCTGCTTTTACCCTCTATTACAATATCTATTACGGGAATTTGAAGCAATTGTTTTTTCAGGTCCGGAGTCAGATCGTAAATATCCTCTTCATTTTTCAAGATTTTTAATACCAGGCGATCCACAAAAGGGCGATACGGTTCCATTATATCATCGGCCAGGCAATAAGCATTGTATTTATTACTATGATGAATGCCAAATGTTGGCAAAAGGCCTGAAGCCACAAGGCTGCGGGCAGTTACTGCCCTTAAAATTGCGTATCCATAATTTAACAGATTATTGGGTTCCTGGCCTAACCTATCTCTAGTAAAGCCTTCTATATGATCAACAAACAAGGATTTCCAGTAATAAGCCGAAGCTCTGCCTTCATAATTTGAAGGATCACCTGAGCCTACACTTTGTTCCCAGTATTTCATATTATCTGTATCAACACCAATGTTTTCCAGCAATATTGCCTGGTTTCTTATTTTAGCTTTTATGGTTTGCTGCCATAGATTTTTTTTCAAAGGCAGAGATGCATTTATCTGTGATTTGAAACGCCTGCTTTGTATATTATTTCCGTCAAGATTTAGCATTAAACCCTGAGGCAGGTGTTTTTCATCGCAGGTGATAAGAGCTACATTATTATGTAATAGTTTGGTTATCAGATTTTGAGAAATGGTAAGCCTGAAGGCATCAAGTATTACCACCCCGATATCTTCAATGGGTAGGCTTGCAGCTGATTTTTCTTTGTCAGCAAAATTAACAATAAGTTGCTCATCTTTGGTATGCAGATAAGCATCGTTTCCAAAATATAAAGTACGTTTTATCATAATGCTTCAATTTTTGTTAGTTTGGGGCCGACCAGAATAATTAGTCAGGGGATGACTTCAAGTCATCCCCTGACTATGTTTACAAAAATGTAGTTTCAGTGAGTTGGTAACATAGAAGTTACTTCCAAACTTAGTTTTTAGATACTCAAATAATAATAAACTCCTCAGCTTTTTCTCTATTTACCAATTTATCCTTACCATACCCTGCATAAAACTTTGCAGAAGAATAATCCCACTCTTCAGGTTTCAAAACCAATTTTGCATTTACTGGATTTTGGTGAATATAATTGAAACAAACCTGGGGATATTCTTTTTCCGGATTGGGTATTATTATCTCAGTCACTCCCTGTTTTGTAATCCAGGAAGGAAAAATATCCCCAGGGCAATTCACACACTCTCCCTTTGTATCCTTTCTAAATAGTGAACCTGAAAAACCCTGTTGTATATTTACTGCCCTGGTATAGGATCGTAATAAAATAGCTATTGAGTTGTTAAAAGTACGTTCTTTGGGCAGTAGGTCATTAGTCAGGGGATGACTCTCAGTCATCCCCTGACTTGGCATAGTAATTCTATTTACATACACCATTAAATGAAAATGATTTGGCATTAGACACCATGCCAAAATATCTGAATAAGGTAAAATATACTGCTTAATCTTTTGAATAAAATAGTGATAATTCTCATCACAAAAAAAAATATCCCGTCTATTATTGCCTTGGTTATAAATGTGGTAGATAAAATCTTTTTTGAATATCATTTCTATTTTATTTTAAAATTTTAGTTAAAGGGTGGCTGGGGATAGTAGTCAGGGGATGACTGGGAGTCATCCCCTGACTTAACTACCCGATTAGAAATCATCCCCTGGCTCAGTTTTTCAGATTTGATTGCCCACTGCTTACTCTCCAACTTTTACAATCTGTCCCAAATGATTAATCCTTACCTTTATGATGCCATTAAGTCTAGCTAAACTTTTCGCAACCTTAAATGACACCTCTTTTAAACTTTTAGCATCATTAATGATTGTTTCTAAATGATGCCTAAAAACATATTCTCTAACAACAGAATTTCCATATTCAAGTTTTGAAAACTTTTGAACTCTATATAAATTTGGGCTTATTAAACCGGCATTTTCAGTATCCAACAGGTCAATATCTTCCGGATTAAAATCCCCGGAAGGAAATACAAAATATTCATTTTGTTTCATGGTAAACAAGAATTCCCAACCTTTCTCATGGGTTTTATTAATCACGGGCAAACCTGCATTTATCCTGTGTACTGCTTCATAGAACGAAACAACTTCATCCTGTAAATTCCCTTTTTCATCCCTGTAAATGGCCACATGATGGTTATTCCCGGTACTTACAAAATCAACCGCTTGCTTATCACCTTTTTCATCGTATATAAACTCACCCATATGATTTTTCTTGAAATGCAGGGCTTCAACATTATTTACACCACTTATGGTAACTCTTTTAATGGTAATTCCTTTTTCCTTGTTCAGCCATACTGGATTTTCTTCCAGGTTTGAGAAAGCCTTTTTAGGGTCACCATCGAACTCCTTAAGACGCTTTTCCAATAGTTTCCTGATCCCAACATCAATAATCTTTTCAATTTTCAAACCAGGCTCAATTTCCTTCCTGATCGTATATTGATATCCCTTCCTGACCATTTTAACTTTCTCCGGCAGTTTTTTAGTTCTCAGCTCATCCAGAAAAACAGGATTTTTTGAAAGGCTGTTTTTCCCACCAAATGCTTTTTTCGGATCATTCTCATATTCCTGCAAGCGTTTTTTCAAGGCATTTCTGTACAGTTTATTGGCAACCAGTTCAATTTTTTCTAAATCAAACCCAGCACCTATCTTTTCTTCTTTGGTCACATACCTGCTAATTCTCCCGTAAACCGTTTCTTTATGTAACTGCCCTCTTGGGGTTAAGGTAATTTGCTCTTTAAAACTATCCTTTCCTTTTAGTTTTATTTTATTTTTATTTCTTGTTACAACTTTATTTTTTGCCTTAAAAGAAATAAGGATACTTTCTAAATGCTTTTTTGATTCATTTCTGAACTGATTCAAAGGAATAGGAGGTTTAAATAACAGCTTATTATTTTTATCCCTGTCTAAATATTTTTGTTCAATCCCATAAATAATACCGGATTTATCACTTCGCGCATTCAGATTATTAAGGTACTGAACAATGGCCTTATTGGTAAAAGCAACCGTAAGTGCATCCATTGCATGATGGCGGTGGTCATTCCGTTTAGACCAGTCCTTAATTTGCTCCTCCTGCTGTCCGTTTTTACCTTCAATGGTTGCTACCATACCTAAAGTCCTGTATTTTGGCAAATTCAATTCTTTCATCAGATTAATCAATTGCCAGTCTTCCCTGAGCCTAGAAGTAATTTTCCCACTTGTTGTATTTACTTCTCTAACAACTTCTTCCAGTATTTGTTTAGCTTTTTTTGCGATATACTGACTATTCCGTAAGTCTCTTTCAATAAAACCTTCCGGAATATTTTCCCCTTCCATTAATAATTTATCATACTTTGCTTTCCTGATGCTTCCTTTTCCTTTATCAAACATCTTTTCAATACGGGCCAGGTATTGATTAAATTCATTGTCATTCAATTTTGTCTTCAGGTAATCCCAGGCAGTTTCATTCCCTTTGTCAATATTTATCTGTCTTACAGACAGGGTTTTATTTGAGAAAGAATCATCAAACAATCTTGCCTTTGGTATTATATGTTCTATATCAAACTCTTTAGAAAACAGTTTTTCCTTTGGGATGTATGTATTGGTATAAAGCGTTTTAAATCCATTCGCTTCCAACTCCAGATAAAGTTTATACCTGATAATATCGTTCCTGGTAACTTTAGGAATACCAAAATCTACTTGTAGTATTTTCCTATATTCCTGATGATCCCTTGTAGCTTTATTTATACCATCCGTCATCCGTTTTCTCTCGTCAGCACTGCTTTTTAATTCCCGCGCTAATTCAATCCTTATCTCATCCGGTTTACCAAGATCGTTATCCTCAATAATTGCATTAATAACATTTACCATCTGGTTTAATATTTTCTCAACTACCGGATTTCTCAAACTATTTTTTGGCAATAATTCAAGTTTATCTTTTAGTTCTCTATTTTGCCTTTCTTCTGCAGTTAAAGATGAGGAATGATTGTAGCCTGCCATACTACAGGCATCATCATACCGGAAACCATCTTTCAAATGAGGAAGTATCTTGCGTATGGCTTTTGAACTAAGGCTGCCATAACCATCCTGAAGTCTCGTCTGGGCTATGATGCCTGAATATTCTTTACTTAAACCAAGCTTTTGCACAATGCTTATAACCAGTTTTTCATCATCTTCTGCTGAATATAACAAATGCCATAATTGCAATATGCTTTGCTTATCGTAATCATTCCCTGCAATTTCTGGATTAAAAAATAAAAGGGAAGTATCTATTTTGTGTTCCAGAAAAAAAGTACTTACTCTTTCATTGACATCATCTGCTCTTATTTTACTTAAATCAACATTTTCCCCCTCATACTCCATTATTTTTTGCCAGGCCTTATATAAAGCAGCATTAGTTCTGTTCCCCTCCACTACTTTATAATTCAGAGTATAATCTTTTGGATGTATTGTAATAAGTTTAAGAATAGTCTTATCCGGCAGTTTTTCAGTAATGTTTAACTCATTAAAAAGAATTTCTTTTTGTTCAATATCCAAATCAGATTCTTCCCTGCTGCGATTATTTCGTATTTGAAGATTATTAAGGATCTGCCATATTTTAAATTCCTGGAACAAAGGTGAAGATTTGGGGATTGCTTTGTGATACTTTTCAAATTCACAATCACTAATCAGATGTTTTTGGGATTTCAGTCGTCTTTGATAAAAAATAATGATATCCCTGATCTCATCTTTAAGTTTTTCTGTTAATACCTGATGATGTTTTGCCTGTTCTTCCAAAATGGTTTCAAACTCATTCAGGTAATCATTCCTATAGAAAACCTGATTTTTCAACCGGGTATGCCTGTTATGCTTCAATTGGCTATATAGATATTCGCCAACTGTTTGCTTATTGAAATAAAGCTCTTTACTTCTGTCACTAATAGCTCCGAGATAACCACTGGAATTCGATATATTATTATTAATTTCTCCAAGTACATAAGCAACTTCTTCTATAGATAATTGTTTATCAACAGCTTCACTTCTCCACTTATAAGCCTGGAGCTTTACCTCATCTCTTTTCCCTCTGTTTTCAGCCGCATAGACCTGATAACTCCCAATAAAAACACCTAAAGTAAACCTCTTTCCTTTTCCAGTTAATTGTTCTTTAAATTCCGGAGTTAATATTTCCGGGTAATGCCTGCTTTGAAACTGCCATACCTTTTCAAATTCATCCTGCAGATCAGAACGGTAAAAATCCGGAACTGGTTTTTTATTACTTTTTAACAATTGGTAAACGTATTGACCGGGCGTTTGGCCAGTTTCAAGAAGTTCTTTTGCAACATCCATTCCATCAATAGCCTTCCCTTCTTCCTCACTGCTCGCTTTCCGGCTGCTTTTATATCCCCGTTTTTTATTTATCATTAAAAGGATTCTAGCTAGATCTTCAAGGCTCACTTTCTCTTTGGCGGCCTTTGCCCTTACTTTATAAAGACTAAATGTTGAATCTTTACCATTTTCACCTAAACTGGTTTCCTTATCAATGATATGATTACTTCTTAATATCTCAATCAGTGCCTTCCTGCGCTGTTGAAACCGGTCAAGGTTTCTTCTGGCTCCTCGTTTCAGGGTCCTGTCTGCATTTATTGATGTAGCCTTCCCTTTCAAAAAATCAGTTTCCTCATCAGTACTTACCGGAATGACCCGAACACCAAGTTTTTGAATAGAAGATTTTTCTTTACTATTTTCAGCTTCATTTACATAAGCCCAGCCTATTGATGTGGTTCCTAGATCTAATCCTAATATTTTTCTCATAATATTTTGTTTTATTACTCAAATTAACTAATTTTATAGCACAAAATGAAGCTATTCACAATAAGGATTATTCCGTTGTGAAAACATTTAAAGCGGCCTGCGGGTCGCTTTTTTCATTTCTTTTCAATTTCCAGAACTTCAAATCATTAAAGTCGAAAATCTTGAAATTTAATAAATCTTCAGGTTTTAATTGATTTCTCCTAAATCAATTAACAGACTTGTAAGCATATAAACCGGAACATCTCTCTAATCAGTCCTGAGTATTAAGCCAACATCTTAATTAATTGGAGTACAAATTCCATCGTTATAAGCACAACCCCATCATCATAAGGAAGGATCATGTTTTGGGAGTGCAACGCTAAGCTGTGATGTAGTGAAAAAAGCTAGAAAATAAAAAAATATTGAATTCATAAAAATATTCATCGTATATTTGCGATATACATTTAAATCATGCAAAGAACAAAAGCAAATATCAGCTACTCAATAGAAACAGAGGAACTTGCAAAGTTTGCCAAGGCATTGGGACATCCT